>NZ_BAAGAB020000085.1:0-9303 GCF_047159895.1 Lysobacter xanthus | reverse complement strand
GCTTCAGCTTGAACTCCAGCGACAGCTCGTACGGCGTGCCGCCGGCGTCGGCCGGACGGTGCTTCACCGCGTCCAGCACCTGCTGCCGCGCCTGCGTCGCGTACCGCTGCGCCTGTGCCGCCAGCCCCGGGTACTTGGCGAGGTCGGCCGGGTAGCTGATGCCGATGATGTGCGTCGGGGCCGTGTCGAGCACGTCCTTCAGCTGGACGCGCGGCGTCGGCGCGATCGCCGGGCGCGACGCGCCGGCGGAGCGCGACGCGCCGGCGGAGCGCGCGGACGGCGCCTCGTCCTGACCGCAGGCGGCGAGAAGCAGGCAGGCGAGCACGGGCGCGACCAGGACGGTCGCGCGGCGGAATGCGTTCGGGGGCGGGGTCATGGAGCGTCGGCGGAAACGGGCGTCGACGCGAAATTAATGTGCCGCGTGTGATGCCCGTATCGACGCGATCAGAACTCCGCGCGTCCCGGCAGCAGGCTGCGCAGTTCCGCATCGGTCAGCTTGCGCCAGCGGCCGGGCTTGAGGTGACCGAGCTGGACGGTGCCGATGCGGACGCGCACGAGCGTCTTGACCCGGTAACCGAAGTGCGCGGCCATCAGGCGGATCTGCCGGTTCAGGCCCTGCACGAGCACGATGCGGAAGCCGAACGGACCGAGCTTGCGCGTCCTGCAGGGCAGCGTCGTCTGTCCGTGCACCGGCACGCCGCGCGCCATGCCGCGGACGAATTCCTCGGTCACCGGCTTGTTCACCGCGACGAGGTATTCCTTCTCGAGCTTGTTTTCCGCGCGCAGGATCTCGTTGACGATGTCGCCGTTGCTGGTCAGCAGGATCAGGCCCTCGGAATCCTTGTCCAGGCGCCCGATCGGGAAGATGCGCTCCTGGTGGCCGACGAAATCGACGATGTTGTCCTTGACGCCGCTCTCGGTCGTCGAGGTCACGCCAACGGGCTTGTAGAGTGCGATGTAGACGTGCCGGCGCTTGCCGGGCGCGGCCTTGCGGACGGCGAGCTTCTGGCCGTCGACGAGGACCTCGTCGCCCCCGCCCACCTCGGCGCCGACGCGCGCGCGCAGGCCGTTGACCGTGACGCGGCCTTCCGCGATCAGCCTGTCGGCCTCGCGGCGCGAGCAGAAGCCGGTGTCGCTGATGTGCTTGTTCAGGCGCATGGGATCGGGGCGGAGCGGCGGGCGCGGCATGCTGTCACAACCGCGTCCGCGGCGCGACGCCGGCGGGCGGACGGTCAGTCCGCCAGCAGCTCGGCGTATTCGGGGTGCCGGCGGGTCCAGGCGGCTGCGTAGCTGCAGAGCGGCCGGACCCGCAGCCCCTCGGCGCGGGCATGCTCGAAGGCGGCGCGAACGAGGTCGCCGGCGATGCCACGGCCGCCGATGGCCTCCGGGACGCCGGTGTGCGTGATGGCGAGCACCCCGTCCTCGATCTCGTAGCTGACCTCCGCTTCCTGGCCGTCGAGGGCGACGACGAAGCGCTCGGATTCCGGTTCGTGCTGGACGTGCATGGTCGACCTCGCGAAAGAGCCTCAGCAGACACCGGGCGGCATCGACGCGCGGTGATCGTCAGAACCGGGGCGAGGCCAGGGCGCCCAGGAAATGCGCACCGACGCGGCTGTCCATCAGCAGCATGAAGAGCACGCCGTAGATCGCGCCGGACAGGTGCGCATTGTGGTTCACGCCGTCCATGCTGTTGCGGTCGGCCCACCACGACCAGGCCACGTAGCCGATGCCGTAGAGGATGGCCGGAATGGGGATCGGCACGTAGATCATCATCCACGGATCGATCAGGATCGCCGCGAACACCAGCGCCGACACCGCGCCCGATGCGCCCAGGCTGCGGTAGCGCGTGTCGTCGCGATGCCGCAGGTAGCTCGGCAAGATCGCGACGACGATCGCCGACAGATAGAACAGCAGGTATACGAACGGCCCGGCGATGCCGCCGACGACCTGCTCGGCGAGCCGGCCGAAGAAGAACAGCGTGATCATGTTGAACAGCAGGTGCGACCAGTCCGCATGCACGAAGCCGTGCGTGAGCAGGCGGTCGGGCTGGCCGCGTTTCACCGCCGGCGGATAGAGCAGCAGGCGATCGAGCAGGCGCGGCTTATGGAAGCCGAGCCACGAGACGCCGACGGTGATGGCGATGAGCAGGAAAGTCAGCATGTGCGGCTCGCGCGGGTGGTCGGGCTCAGGCCCATTCGGTGAGGCCTTCGCGCTCGTACAGGCGCGCGAACGAGGGGCGCGCCTTCATCGCGGACGCCAGCGCGCCCAGGTGCGGCCATCGGTCGCCGGGGCGGGGCATGCCGCGCGACCATCGCAGCAGCATCGTCAGGTAGAAGTCGGCGACCGTCGGCCCGACGCCGAGCAGGAAGGGGCCGTGCGCGGCGAGGTGGTCGTCGATGCGCTGCCAGGCGGCTTCGATGCGCGGCACGACGTGCTCGCGCGAAACCACCGCGTTGGCCTCGCCTGCCACTTCGTGCGGATACCACCAGATGCGGAACAGCGGCTGCACGGCATTGGCGAGGTGGAACATCCACTGCGTATGCGCGGCGCGTTGCGGGGAATCAAACGCCGGCGCGAGCGTGCCGGCGCCGTGGCGGTCACCGAGCGTCATTGCGATCGCGGCGGCCTCGAACAGCACCTCGCCGTCGTCGACGTAGGTCGGCACGACCCCGTTGGGGTTGATCGCGAGGTATTCAGGACGCTTCTGCTCACCGGCCGCCGTGTCGACGCGGCGCAGTTCGACGTCGAGCCCGAGCTCGATCAGCAGCCAATGGACGACGAGGCTCGCGGCCCCGGGAGCGAAGTAGAGAGCGCGCATCGGGTTCTCCGGCAGGGGCCCGCATGATCGCATGTGCCCCGGCTACCATGCCCGGGCCTTCCCCGAGTCTTTCCCGATGACCCGTACGCCGCTGCTCGCCGCCCTGCTCGCCCTCGCCCTTCCCGCAGCCGCGGCCGACCGCGCGCAGGACACGCTGACCACCGTCGCCGAGCGCAGCGGCTTCGTCCGCACCGGCCGCTACGACGAGGTCATCGCCCTCTGCGACGCGTTCGCCGCGCGGTATCCGCAGGCGGTTCGATGCGAGACCTTCGGCACCACGCCCGAAGGACGGCCGATGAAGCTGCTCGTCGCATCCACCTCGGGGGCGCTCACGCCCGACGCGGCCCGCGAGCGCGCGCTGCCGGTCACGCTCATCCAGGGCGGCATCCACGCGGGCGAAATCGACGGCAAGGATGCCGGCTTCCTCGCACTGCGCGAACTGCTCGACGGCAAGGCCGCGACGGGAGCGCTGTCGAAACAGGTCTTCGTCTTCGTGCCCGTCTTCAACGTCGACGGCCACGAGCGCTTCAAGGCGTGGAACCGCCCGAACCAGCGCGGCCCGGAGGAGATGGGCTGGCGCGTGACCGCGCAGAACCTCAACCTCAACCGCGACTACATGAAGGCCGACGCGCCCGAGATGCGCGCGATGCTCGCGCTCATCGAGCGCTGGGACCCGGTCGTCTACGTCGACCTGCACGTCACCGACGGTGCGAAGTTCCAGCACGACGTCTCGATCCAGGTGGAGCCCGTCAATTCGGGCGACGCGCCGCTTCGCGCCGCCGGTCGCGCCTTGCGCCAGGGCACGATCGACGCGCTCACGCGCCGGGGCGGCCTGCCGCTGCCCTTCTATCCGTCGTTCGTGAAGGGCGACGATCCGTCATCCGGCTTCGAGGATGGCGTCTCGACGCCGCGCTTCTCGACCGGCTACATGCAGCTGCGCAACCGCATGGCGATGCTGGTGGAGACCCATTCGTGGCGGCCTTACGCCTACCGCGTCCGCACGACGCACGACGCGGTCGTCGCCGTGCTGCAGCAGGTTGCCGCGAACGGCGTCGCCTGGCGTCGCCTGCAGCAGCAGGCCGACGAGCGCGCCACGCAGCTGGCCGGGGACGTCGTGCCGCTCGACTACAAGGCCACCGACGCCGTACGCACGATCGACTTCAAGGGTTACGCCTACACGCGTACGCCGTCGGCGATTTCGGGGGCGCTGATGACGCGCTACGACGAGTCGAAGCCGCAGGTCTGGAAGGTGCCGCTGCGCGACGTGATCGTGCCGGGCACCACCGCAATCGCCCCGCGCGCCGGCTATCTGGTGCCGCCCGCGTGGGTTTCGCGCATCGCACCGACGCTCGATGCGCACGGCGTCCGCTACGAGCGCATCGCGACGCCGCTGCATGGCGTCGCCGCGCAGGCCTGGCGCGCGGATGCGATCCGCTTCACGGGCGATTCGTTCGAGGGGCACCAGCGCCTCGATGCCGACGGCCAGTGGAAGGCCGAAACGCAGGACGTCGCGGGCGGCGCGCTGTTCGTGCCGATCGCGCAGCCGAAGGCACGACTGGTGATGGGGCTGCTCGAACCGAAGGCGCCGGATGCCATCGCCGGATGGGGCCTGCTCAACGCCGCATTCGAACGCAAGGAATACATGGAGGACTACGTCGCGGAGGAAGAGGCGGAAAAAATGCTCGCCGCCGATCCCGCGCTGCGCGCCGAGTTCGATCGGCGGGTCCACGACGACGCGGCGTTCGCGAAGAGCCCGCAGCAGCGGCTCGAGTTCTTCTACCGCCGCCACACGGCCTGGGACGACCGTTACGGGCTCTACCCGGTGCTGAAGCTCGACCGCGATCCGCGCTGAGCCGGGTCACCCGGCCAGCATCGCCTCCAGCCGCATCGCATCGGCCGTGGCGTGGCCGATCGCGGTGTTGTCGAGGATGACCCAGGCGTCGTTTCCCGCGTCGAGCGCGCGACGGATGTCCTGGGCCCAGCGCGCGAGCCCTTCGTCGCGGTAGGCGTCGTAGTAGACATGCGGCGAGCCGTGCAGGCGCCAGTAACGCACGGCGCCGGCGCCCGCCGCTTCCGCTGCCGCAGGCACGCGCGCGGGATCGGCAGCGACGCGACCGACTGCGAATCGTGACCAGACCTCGTCGATCTCGGGCGCGAACCAGCTGGCATGGCGCGGCTCGCACACGACCGGCCCGTCGATCCGCTCGCGCAGGCGCGCGAAGAAGTCCGGTGCGACCTCCGGCTCGAAAGCGAGGCTCGGCGGCAACTGCACCAGCACGGGCCCGAGTCGGCCACCCAATGCGCCGACCTGCTCCGCGAACGCGTCGATGTGCGCGCCCGGATCACGCAGCCGCGCATCGTGGGTCACCGCGCGCGGGAACTTCACCGCGAAGCGGAAGTCGTCCGGCACCGACGCCGCCCACTTCGCGTACGTCTTCGGCTGGTGCGGGCGGTAGAAGGACGAATTGATCTCGACGGCGCGAAAACGCCGCGCGTAGCGCGCAAGGTGCGTGCCCTCGCCTTCGAACAGGTGCGCCTGCGCGCCGGGAATGCCCCAGCCCGCGCAGCCGATGCGGACGTCGCCAGTGGTCGCCATGTCGCGCAGGCTGCACGGACCGGCCGGCTGCACCGCGTGAAGCTCAGCCGGCCGGCAACATCCAGCGGTCGATCACGTCGTAGCGGCCCGCATGGCTGTGCACCAGCACGAAGTCCTCGACCGGCCACGAGATCGGCTCGATGACCGACTCCTCGGGCCTGCCGCGCATTTCGCGCATCACCGTGACGTGCGGCGAAAAGTGCTCGTGCACGCGGTACGGCACCGCTGCGTCGTCCAGCGCGTGGCCCAGTGCCGACCACAGTGCGTCCAGCCCCGAATTGCCTTCCGGCGCCAGCCAACCGACCCGCGGCCCGGCGAAGCCGCCCGCACGATCGACGACGAGATGGAAGGCGCGCGCGTCCACCGCCGCCGCGGCGGCGCGGGCCGTCGCAGCGATCGCGTCCAGCCAGCCGCTCCACCCACCGAGAAAATGCAGGGTGAGGTGGTACTTCGCCGCCGCGATGCGGCGGCCGCGACCGCGGAACGCCGCGACGCCGCCGACCGCCGATTCCAGCGCACCGCGCACCGTGTCGTCGGGCCAGAGGGCGAAGAAGAGCCGGTGTCCGCCGGCCCCGCGCGCGTTCGGGGAATCGCTCATGCATCGAGTCTAGGCCGGGCGGCGTCGCCGGCGCTTCATGCCGCCCCGACACATCGGCCCGGACGATGCATTCGAAACGGAGGAGCCCATGGCCAGCAAGAAAGCCGCGACGAAGAAGCTCGAGCAACCCGGTCGCCAGCGCCCGATGGCACGCCAGCCGGAGACCATCCGCGAGAGCTATCGCGGCAGCGGCAAGCTCGAGGGCAAGGTGGCGCTGATCACCGGCGGCGACAGCGGCATCGGCCGCGCGGTGGCGGTGCACTTCGCACGCGAAGGTGCGGACGTCGCCATCATGTACCTCGACGAGGACGACGACGCGCGCGACACCGAGCGCCTGGTCGCCGCCGAGGGTCGGCGCTGCCTGCTGCTGCGCGGCGATGCGCGGAGCGAGGCGCGTTGTCGCTGGGCCGTCGAGCAGACGGTCGCGAAGCTCGGCGGGCTGAACGTCCTGGTCAACAACCTGGCCGACCATGTGTCGCAGGACCGGCTCGAGGACGTCAGCGCGAAGCAGCTGAAGATGACGTTCGAAAACAACGTCTATCCCTTCTTCTACGTCACGCGCTTCGCGCTGGAGCACATGCGCGAGGGCGACGCCATCATCAACAGCGGCTCGGTCACGTCGTTCCGCGGCAGCGAGCACCTGCTCGACTACGCCTCGACGAAAGGCGCGATCGAGACGTTCACCTATTCGCTCGCGAAGAACCTGGTGAAGCGCGGCATCCGCGTCAACGGCGTAGCGCCCGGTCCGATCTGGACGCCGCTGATCACCTCAACCTACGGCCCGAAGGAACAGAAGGCATTCGGCAAGGACACCCCGATGGGCCGTCCCGGCCAGCCGAGCGAGCTCGGCCCGGCGTACGTGTTCCTCGCGAGCGAGGACAGCAGCTACGTCACCGGGCAGTTCATCCACGTCAACGGCGGCAGCTTCATCGGCTGAGCCTCAGGTCGCCGGACGATAGCCGCGCAGAAGGTCCGTGCCGGGCTGGCGCACGCGGAAGGCGAGGCTGATGCGCGGGGCGACGTCCGCGGCCGTCTTCGGCACGCCGTGGTCGTGCGTCGATTGCGAGGCGTGGCTCATCACCAGCAGGCTTCCGGGCTCGAGCGGCAAGCGGATACGCCGCCCGGGCGTGCCGGGCTTCGGGGTGATCAGCATGTCGCGCAGGCCACCGAGCGAGACCAGCGCGATCGGCTGGCCCGGCAGCAGCGCATGCAGCGTGTCGTTGTGCGGCGCCACGCTGTCGCGGCCGTCGCGATAGAGATTCAGGCCGACCGAATCGAACGGCGCATCGACCGCGCCCCGCACCGCCGCGAGCGCCTCGTCGATCACCGCGGGCCGCGGCCCGTCGAGCGCGTACGAGGCGATCAGCCGAGGCACGTCCACCACGCGCTCGTACATCGTGCGCTGATGCGCCTGCCAGTCCACCTCCGCGCGCAGGACTTCGAACCAGCGCGCGGCGGTGTGCGGGTCGACCAGCCCCGGCCGATAACGGATGCCGCCCCCGGCGTCCTCCCACAGGACGATGTCGCCGGTGGCGAAAAGCGCGGGCTGGTCCGGCGACGGGGTCATGGGCGAAGCATCGCGCGCGGCGCTTCGGGTGCCGGTGAAGCTCAGCCGAGCGGCTCGACCTCGACCGCCGTGCCGTAGCAGAGCACCTCGGTGAGTCCGGCCATCAGCTCGGTCGCGTCGTAGCGCACCGCGATGATCGCGTTGGCGCCGAGCTGCCGACCATGCACCAGCATGTCCCGGTACGTCTCCTGCCGCGCCTGCTCGCAGAGCTGCGTGTAGATGGTGATGTTGCCGCCGAAGATCGTCTGCAGGCCGCCGAGGAAGTTGCCGACGATGGAACGCGACCGCACGGTGATGCCACGGACGATGCCGTGGTTGCGCACGATGCGGTAGCCCGGGAGTTCGAGCGCGGTGGTGACCATCGCATCGGTGAGCGACAGGCCCGACGGCGACGGGCGGGCGGACTGGTTGTAGGGATCCATGCGGCCTCCTGGGAAGGCCGCATCATTCCACGGCCGCTCGGGCGCGACCGGATCTGCCGACCGCCGGTCAGCGTTTGGGAGACAGTTTCGCCTTCGACGGCAGGACCTCGGCGCGACCGACGGGATTGCGGGGATCCGTGCCGCCTTCGAGCGTGCCGCGACGCTTGTCCCAGGCCACCGTCTGCAGGTTGCCCCACGTCGACTCGCCCGCGTTGACCTTGTGCCCCATCGCCTCGAGCGCGGCGACGGTCGTCGCGTCGAGCGCACCGGGCTCGGCGGAGATCACGTCCGGCATCCACTGGTGGTGGATGCGAGGCAGTGCGGCGACCTGCTGCGCCGACAGCCCCGCGTCGTAGCCGAGGATGCCGAGCAGCACCTCGGTGATGATCCGGCTGCCGCCGGGTGCGCCGATCACCGCGAGCTTGTCCTTCGAGTCGATGAAACTCGGCGTCATCGAGCTCAGCATCCGCTTCCCGGCTTTCGGCGCGTTGGCCTCGAAGCCCATCACGCCGAACGCGTTGGCCGTGCCCGGCTTGAGCGCGAAGTCGTCCATCTCGTTGTTGAGCAGCACGCCGGTGCCCGGCGCGACCATCCCCGAGCCGTACGTGAGGTTCACCGTCTGCGTCGCCGACACCAGGTTGCCCTGCGCATCCATGATCGAAAAGTGCGTCGTCTCGTCGTCTTCCAGCGGCGCGGGTTGCCCCGGCAGCAGGTCGCTCGGCGTCGCCTTATCCGGGTGGATCGTGGCGCGCAACCCGGCCGCGTAGTTCGGATCGAGCAGGCGCGACAAGGGCATCTTCACGAAGTCGGGATCGCCCAGGTAAATGGTGCGATCGCGGTATGCGCGGCGCATCGCCTCGGTGAGCACATGCGTGCGATGCGCGGGATCGAGCTTGGCGAGGTCCCAACCGGAAACCGTCTGCAGGATCTCGGCTAGCGCCACGCCGCCCGACGACGGCGGCGGCGCCGTGGTGATGCGCCAGCCGCGGTACTGGAAGCGCAGCGGCTCACGCTCCCGCACGCGGTAGCCGGCGAGTTCCTCGGCCGTCCAGCGACCGCCCTCCTCCTTGACCGCGGCGAGCAGCTTCGTCGCGGTGTCGCCCCGGTAGAAGCCGTCGCGGCCGTCCCGCGCGATGCGTTCCAGCGTGCGCGCGAGGTCCGGTTGACGCAGCAGCTCGCCTTCCTTCGGCGGATCGCCGTCGGCGAGGAAGACTTCGCGCGTGCCCGTGCGCGACGGCCAAGCCGGCTACACGCCCAATCCGTGGATCGGCGCGGCGCTGACCGGCCTGCTGGTGGGGCGAC
>NZ_BAAGAB020000084.1:0-9392 GCF_047159895.1 Lysobacter xanthus | reverse complement strand
GCCTTCGACGACCTCGACCTGGAGGCGCTGACCGGCGTGCTCGGTTTCGGCAGCATCACGGGCCGGCTCGACGGCCGCATCGGCGGGCTGCGCCTCGTCGACTGGCAGCCGGTCGCCTTCGATGCGCACCTGCGCACCGATCGCCACCGCGGTGTGCGCCAGCGCATTTCACAGCGCGCGGTGCAGGACCTGTCCAGCGTGGGCGACGCCTCCTTCGTCAACAGCCTGCAGTCGCGGCTGATCGGCTTCTTCGACGACTTCGCGTATTCCGCGATCGGCATCGACTGCCGGCTCGCGGACGAGGTCTGCGGGATGGGTGGGCTCGAGGCACGCGGGCCGGACAGCTTCACGATCGTGCGCGGTGGCGGCATTCCGTGGCTCACCGTGGTCGGCATCAACCGGCGGGTCGACTGGCCGACGCTGGTCGAGCGCCTGGTCGCCGTCGGGAAGGGCGAGTCGAAGCCGGTCGTCGACTAGCCCTGTTCATGTTTCGCTCCGCTTCACGCATGCTTCGTCACGATCGACCCAACCGACAGGAGAACGTCCCATGCGCCGCTGGCTGATGCTTCCGCCCCTCGCCGTCGCGCTCACCGCGTGCGTGACCATCAACGTCTACTTCCCGGCTGCGGAGGCCCGCGAGGCGGCGAAGCAGTTCGTCGAGAAGGTCATCAACGAGACGGACGCGACGCCGGCGAAGCCGGGTGGCGGCAGTGCCTCGATCGAGACGCCCTGGACCGAGCGCGCGGCCGCGCAGCTGGCACGCGTCGACTTCGCTTCGCTGGTCGGCATCGGCTCGGCGTACGCGCAGGCGCAGCCCGACATCAAGATCCAGACGCCCGGCATCCAGGCGATCCAGGCCCGCATGGAGCAGCGCTTCGACGCCCAGCTGCGCGAGGCCTTCGACGCCGGCGCACTCGGTTTCACCGGCGACGGCATGGTCACCGTGCGCGATGCCTCCAAGCTCGCGCTGAAAGATCGCGTGGCGGTGAACCAGGCGGTCGCGGAGGACAACCGCGATCGTGCGGCCGTGTACCGCGAGATCGCGGTGGCGAACGGCCATCCCGAATGGGAATCGCGCATCCGCGAGGTCTTCGCACGGCAGTGGATCGACAGCGCACGCAAGGGCTGGTGGTACCAGAGCGGCGGGGCCTGGAAGCAGAAGTAAGCGACCGGCAGCGCGTTCCGACGGCCCGCTTCGGCGGGCCGTCGTCGTTTCGGCGACCGGTTCAGGGCCACGCGTGGCTTTCCGGGATAATGCGCGGCATGTTCCCCATGCAGTGCCGCCGTGGCCCGTCTCGATCTCACGCCGTTCCCCGTCGACATCACCGCCCTGACCCACGACGGCCGCGGTGTCGCGCGCCTGCCCGACGGCAAGGCGGTCTTCGTGGCGGGTGCGCTGCCGGGCGAGAAGGTCGTCGCCGTGCGCACCGGACGCCATCGCAGCTTCGATGAGGCCCGGGCGGTCGAGATCGTCGAGGCCGCGCCCGAGCGCGTGCAGGCGCGTTGCGGCCATTTCGGCACGTGCGGCGGCTGCGCGCTCCAGCACTACGACGAGTCGAAGCAGATCCTCGCCAAGCAGCGCGTGCTGATGGACAACCTCGAGCGCATCGGCCACGTCACGCCGAAGGCGGTGCTGGAACCGCTGGTCGACTCGGCGTGGGGTTACCGCCGGAAGGGCCGGTTCTCGGTGCGCCGGGTCGAGAAGAAGGAGAAGACGCTGGTCGGTTTCCGCGAGTCCGATCCGCGGTTCGTCGCCGACATCAGCGAATGCCACACGGTGATCCCGCAGATCGGCTCGCGCATCGGGGCGATCGCGCAGCTGGTCGACAGCCTCGACGGCCGCCGCGACATCCCGCAGATCGAATTCATCGCCGGCGACGATGCCATCGCGCTGACCTTCCGCCATCTCGCGCCGCTGACCGAGGGCGACCGCGCGAAGCTCGCCGCCTTCGGTCGCGAGCTCGGTTTCTCGATCTACCTGCAGCCCGGCGGGCTGGACACCGTGCATCCGCTCGAGCCCGACGAGCCGAAGCTCGCGTTCCGCCTCGAGGACTGGGACGTCGAGCTGAAGTTCCGCCCGCTCGACTTCATCCAGGTCAACGCCGGCCTCAACCGGCACATGATCCATCGCACGATCGAACTGCTCGATCCGCAGCCCGAGGAGCGCGTGCTCGACCTGTTCGCGGGCCTCGGCAACTTCACGCTCCCGCTGGCGCGCCATGCGCGCGAGGTCGTGGGCGTCGAGGGCGACGCCGGCCTCGTGCGCCGAGCACGCGAGAACATCGCCCACAACGGCTTTTCCAACGTCGAGTTCCATGCCGCGGACCTCGCGGAGGACTTGTCCGGCGAACCGTGGATGCGTGAATCGTTCGACAAGCTGCTGCTCGATCCGCCGCGCTCGGGCGCCGACTTCGTCCTCGCGCACCTGCCGCTGAAGCAGTTCAGGCGCATCGTCTACGTCAGCTGCCATCCGGCGTCGCTCGCGCGCGATGCGGGTTTCCTCGTGAATGAGAAGGGCTGGAAGCTGAAAGCGGCGGGCGTCATGGACATGTTCCCGCACACGGCGCACGTGGAATCGATCGCGGTGTTCGAGCCGAAGTAACCGCTGTCCAAGTGGGCATGGGTTCCGTGGTCTCGTTCCGTGGCAGCGCCGGTAATCGTGGGACCCGAAGGGCGGCCGACAGGACGTCGGCCGTCGCCACCCGAGGCAGGATGCCGAGTGTGGCGATCGTGGGATCGTCTCCGGTCGCGGGCGGTAGATTCGATCGGGGAAGGTGCTTTCTTTTGGTTATCCGTTCTTTGCACCAGCAAAGAAAAGTAACTCGGCCGCGTGAGCGGACGAAACGCTGTTGGCTTGGTCGACACGCAGAAGCGAAGGCGTTTCGTGCGCTGCCGCGCCCGAGGTACTTTTCTTTGCTGGCCCAAAGAAAAGTACCCAAAAGAAACGGCCTTCCCCGACGAAGCCACAGCCTCGCACTCGGACACAGCAGTACCGGCGGTCAGACTCGGCTTCCTGCCTCGGCTGACCGCGACGGCCATCCATGGCCGTCGCCCTCCGGGCCGAGAGCGTCCCGCGGGGTCGGGCGTGACAACAACAACAGCAACAACAACAGCGATCGCCGAGCCCACGCATGCCCATCGAAATCGAACGCAAGTTCCTCGTCACCTCCGACGCGTGGCGCACGCAGGCCGCGCGGCCGGTCGAGATGGCGCAGGCCTACCTCAACGACCTCGCCACGCTCGATGCCGGGGCGATGAACGTGTCGGTGCGCGTGCGCATCCAGGGCGACGAGGCTTTCCTCAACATGAAGTCGCGGGAGCTGGGCACCACGCGGCAGGAGTTCGACTACCCGATCCCGGTCGACGACGCACGCGCGCTGCTGAGGCTCGCGGTCGGCGGGCGGATCGAGAAGGTCCGCCATTACGTCGAGGTCGAGGGTCACACCTTCGAAGTGGACGAATTCCTCGGCGAGAACGCGGGCCTGGTCGTCGCCGAGCTCGAACTCGAGGATGCTGATGCCGTCTATCCGCGCCCCGGCTGGCTGGGCGAGGAAGTCACCGACCAGGCGCGGTACTACAACCTCGCGCTCGCCAGCCGGCCGTACGCGAGCTGGTAGCCCACGCTGCGCGTTTACGGCGTCCGGGGCACAATGCCGGCCCGACCCGGAACCTGGAGTGGACCGACATGCTCGTGATCGGCGTGGCCGGCACCGAACTCACCGCGCAGGAGCGCGACTGGCTGCAGCACGATGCGTGCGGCGGCGTGATCCTGTTCTCCCGTAATTTCGCCTCGAAGCAGCAGGTGGCCGAGCTGAGCCAGGCGATCCGCGAGGCCGCGCCGCGGCCGCAGCTGGTCTGCGTCGACCAGGAAGGCGGCCGCGTCCAGCGATTCCGCGACGGCTACAGCGCGTTTCCGCCGCTCGAGAAGTTCGACGAACTGTACCGTCGGGACCCGGAAGGGGCGGTCAAGCTCGCCGTCGAGCATGCCTGGCTGATGGCGAGCGAAGTGCGCGCCACCGGCGTCGACCTGAGTTTCGCGCCCGTGGTCGACCTGGGCCGCGGCAACCGTGCGATCGGCGATCGCGCCTTCTCCGCCGATCCCAAGGTCGTCGCCGAATTCACCCGGGCCTATGTCGAGGGCATGCATGCCGCCGACATGGCGGCGACGCTCAAGCACTTCCCGGGCCATGGCTCGGTGCTCGAGGACACGCACTTCGACGATGCCGTGGACCCGCGGCCGCTCGAGACGATCCGCGCGCTCGACCTCGTGCCGTTCGTGGCGGGCATCGACGCCGGCGCGGATGCGGTGATGATGGCGCACGTCAAATACCCGGCCGTCGATCCGGACCCCGCGGGCTATTCGAAGCGTTGGATCGAGGAGATCCTGCGGCAGGAAATGGGCTTCCGCGGCGTGGTCTTCTCCGACGACATCGGCATGGCCGCGGCGTTCTCGGCGGGCGGCATCAAGTCGCGCATCGATGCGCACCTCGACGCCGGCTGCGACGTGGTGCTCGTCTGCCATCCGGAACTGGTGCCGGAGTCGCTCGCCGCCGTCGAAGGGCGCGCGCTCAACACGGCGTCGATGGCCGGCCTCATCGGTCGCGGTCCGCTCGCGTGGCAGCAGCTGATCGCCGACGACCGTTACGCCGCGACGAAGCAGCGCATCGAAGGCCTCGCCTGATGGCGCGCGACCTCGCCTGGGCGCTCGCCAACAGCGACGTGCTGCACGACCGCGAGACGCTCGAGCGCGCGATCGCCACGATGGCGCGCCCCATCGTCGACGACTTCCGCGGCGACGTGCCCGTGTTCCTGACGATCATGCACGGCGGCCTGCCGTTCGCCGGCCGGCTCGCGATGGAGATCGGCGCGCTCGGCCTCGACCTCCAGTTCGACTACCTGCACGCCACGCGCTACCGCGGCGCGACGAGCGGCGGCGAGCTCACGTGGAAGCACCGACCCGCGACCCCGCTCGCCGGTCGCCGCGTGCTGCTCGCCGACGACATCCTCGACGAAGGCAATACGCTGGACGCCATCATGCGCTGGTGCCTGTCGGAAGGCGCGACGGACGTGCGCATCGCCGCGCTCGCGGTGAAGCGGCACGACCGCTGCGTGCAGGGCATCCGCGCCGACTACGCGGGCGTCGACGTACCGGATCGCTACGTCTTCGGCTACGGCATGGATTTCCAGGAGCAGGGTCGCAACCTGCCCGCGATCCACGCGCTGACCGACGCCGCACTGCGCGAGCTCTGATCGACGCCCCGGAACCCCGGCGATGCGCGCATCGCCTGCAGCACGGAGATCCCATGTCCGACATCGCACTCGCCGTCATCGGCGGCACCGGCCTGTACAAGCTCGCCGACCTCCACGACGTGCAGTCCCACGAGCCCGAAACGCGATTCGGTCGCGCGTCGGGACCGGTGCGGGTGGGGCGGCTGGGCGCGCACCGCGTCGCCTTCCTGGCCCGGCACGGCGAAGGCCATTCGGTGCCGCCGCACAAGGTGAACTACCGGGCCAACCTCGCCGCGCTGCAGGCGCTCGGCGCGCGTCGCGTGCTGGCGATGAACACGGTCGGCGGCATCACCGAGCGCTTCGGCCCGCGCGTGCTGGCCTGTCCGGACCAGCTCATCGACTACACGTGGGGCCGCATCTCGACGATCTGCGAGGGCGACGTGCCCGAGGACGCGGCGGAAGTGCTGCACGTGGACTTCGGCGAGCCCTACACCGAGTCGCTCCGCAGTCACGTGCGGGCGGCGGCCGCCTCGGCGGGCGTTCCGCTGGTCGACGGCGGCTGCTATGGCGCCACGCAGGGCCCGCGCCTCGAAACGCGCGCCGAGATCGCGCGCATGCGCCGGGATGGCTGCGACCTCGTCGGCATGACCGGCATGCCCGAAGCCGGCCTCGCACGCGAACTCGGGCTCGAGTACGCCTGCCTGGCGATCGTCGCCAACTGGGCGGCGGGCGCGGGTCCGCAGGTGGACGAAGTGATCACCCTGCAGGACGTGCTGGACAACGTCGCAGTCGCGTCCGCGCACCTGCCGGGGTTGCTGGGCGCGCTGCTCGACCGCATGTCGGAGACGGCGCGCTAGGGCGATTGTCAAAGCGCGCGGGGCGTTTGCATACTCGGCCCGCGGCCGTGAGCCGACGGGCTCGCGGCGCGCCAACGCTCCCAGCATGAGGTCATCAAGGATATGCAGTACGGCACCGTGAAATGGTTCAACGATGCGAAGGGATTCGGTTTCATTTCGCCTGAAGACGGCTCTGCGGATGTGTTCGTGCACTACTCGGCGATCAGCGCCAAGGGATTCCGCAGTCTCCAGGAAGGCCAGCGCGTGACCTACGAGGTGACGCAGGGGCCGAAGGGCATGCAGGCCACCGGCGTCACGCCCGCCTGAAGTCCGTTTCGCGACACCCGTATGCGAGGCCCCGCGCGAGCGGGGCCTTTTTCGTGCGGTCGATCAGGCGCCGCCGGCCAGTACCGCGAACGTGGCGCTTGCCTGCAACGGCCCCGGTTCGGCTCGACGCAGGTCCTGCAGCAGCATCTGCGTCGCCAGCTCGCGCTGCAGGCAGTCCGCGAGGTCGCGCAGGCGCAGCAGGGTGTCGCCGGAGAGCGTGCGCGGCCGCCGGTCGATGACGCACAGCGTTCCGATCGCATGGCCGCCCGGCACGAACAGCGGGCACCCGGCGTAGAAGCGGATGCGGGGCGGGCCGGTGACCAGCGGGTTCTCGGCGAAGCGCGGGTCGGCCGCCGCATCGGGGATGTAGAACACGCCCTGCTCGAGGATCGCGTGCCCGCAGAACGAGACGCTGCGCGGCGTTTCCGCCACGTCCAGGCCCTGCATGTTCTTGAACCACTGCCGATCGGCATCGATGAGCGAGATGGTGGCGATCGGGACGTCGACGATCGCGCGCGCCAGGCGCACGAACCGGTCGAAGCGCTCCTCGCGCGAGGTGTCGAGCAGGCCGAGCGCCTGCAATGCGTCGAGGCGCGCGGCCTCGTCATACGGAAGGGCAGGGGCTTGCATCGTGATGGGCCGAGGTCGTCTCGACCGATAACGGCCGCGCCGCGCGGAACCTGAGGCTCAGTCGATGAACTGCAGCCGGGCGAGTTCCGCGTACAGCCCGCCCTGCTCGACGAGCTCCGCGTGGGTGCCTTCGGCCACGATCCGGCCGGCATCCATCACGACGATGCGGTCGGCCTTGAGCACGGTGGCGAGGCGGTGCGCGACGACCAGCGTGGTGCGGCCGTCCATGAGCTCGTCGAGCGCTTGCTGCACCGCGGCCTCGCTCTGCGCGTCGAGCGCGCTGGTGGCCTCGTCGAGCAGGAGCACCGGTGCATCGCGCAGCACGGCGCGTGCGATCGCGATGCGTTGCTGCTGGCCGCCGGACAGGCGCGCGCCGCGTTCGCCGACGGTGGTGTCGAGACCCTGCGGCAGCGCGGCGACGAAGTCGGCCGCGTGCGCGGCGCGGATGGCGCGCTCGACCGCGGCGTCGTCGGCGTCGAGGCGGCCGTAGCGCACGTTGTCGCGGACGCTCGCACCGAACAGGGTCGGATGCTGCGCGACGAGCGCGATCGACGACCGCCACTCGGCGGGGTCGACCTCGGTGACCGGCACGCCGTCGAGCCGGATCGCGCCGGACTGCACGTCGTGGAAGCGCAGCAGCAGCGAGAAGACGGTGCTCTTGCCGGCGCCGGACGGGCCGACCAGTGCCACCGTCTCGCCGGGTCGGACGTGCAGCTCGAAATCGCGCAGGACCGGGCGGTCCGGCTCGGCGGGATAGGCGAACGTGACGCGGTCGAAGTCGATCGCGCCCTGCACCGGCCGCGGGAGGGCGCGGGGCGCCGCGGGGGCCGCGATCGCAGGCGCTTCCTCCAGCAGTTCCGCGATCCGGCCCATGCCGCCCGTGGCGCGCTGCAACTCGTTCCAGACTTCCGCGAGCGCGCCGATGGAACCGCCGCCCACCAGCGCATACAGCACGAACTGCGCCATCGTGCCGCCGCTCATGCGGCCGGCGACCACGTCGTGCGCGCCGAGCCACAGCACCATCGTGATCGCGCCGAAGACCAGCGAGATCGCGACCGCGGTGACGATCGCCTGCGCGCCGATGCGCTTGCGCGCGGTGGCGACGGCGCTGCGCAGCGCGTCCGCGAAGCGCCCGCGCTCGTACGGTTCGCGCGCGTGCGCCCGAACGGTCGCGATGGCGCCGAGCGTTTCCGCCGCGACGGCGTTCGCATCCGCGATGCGGTCCTGGCTGGATCGCGCGATCTTCCGCAGCCGGCGCGCCCCGATGACGATGGGCGCGACCGCGAGCGGGATCCCGATGAGCGCGAATGACGCGAGCCGCGGGCTGGTCGCGAACAGCATCACCACGCCGCCGATGACGGTGACCGTGCTGCGCAGGGCGATCGACATCGTCGATGCGACGAGCCCGCGCAGGAGCTCGGTGTCGGCACTCAGTCGCGAGACGAGCTCACCGGAGCGCGTGCGGTCGTGGAAGGCGGCATCGAGCGCGAGCAGGTGCGCATACAGGCGGTCGCGCAGGTCGGCGACGACGCGCTCGCCCAGCAGCGAGACGAAGTAGAAGCGCGCCGCGGTGGCGACCGCGAGCAGCAGCGCGACGCCCAGCAGCGGCAGGAAGGCGGTGTCGATCGCGGCGGTGGTGCCGCGGGCGAAGCCGTGGTCGATCACGCGGCGGAAGGCGACGGGCAGGGCGAGCGTGGCGGTCGACGACACGCCGAGCGCCACCATCCAGGCGACGAACAGCCCGCGATGGCGACGCACGAAGGGCCACAGGGCGCGCAGTCCGGCAAGGCGCGCGGCGGGAGCGCCGCCGGGCGCGGGGGCATCGGTCATCGATCAGGCATCCGGAAGTCGTACCCGGTCACGGGTGGCGTCGCGCAGCTGCGCTTTCAAGGCGGGAAGGCGGTCGACCGGCAGGCGGAGGCCCAGGTCCACTCCATCGCCGTCGTAGCGCTCGTCGAGTCGCTCGACGCCGGCGGCGGCGAGCACGGCATGCACGGCGCCGGTGTCGGCGAAGCCGTAGCGGAGGCGCAGCGTCGTCGTCTCGATGCGTTCGACCTTCGCGGCGAGCCGCAGGCATTCGGCCGCGCAGCCGCCGTAGGCGCGCACGAGCCCGCCGGCACCGAGCTTGATGCCGCCGTACCAGCGCGTGACCACCACGACCACCGCATCGAGCCCCTGGCCGTCGATCGCGGCGAGGATCGGACGCCCGGCCGTGCCCGAGGGCTCGCCATCGTCGCTCGACCGGTAGTCCTGGCCGATCCGGTAGGCCCAGCAGTTGTGCGTCGCCGCGGGGTGCCAAACGCCGTGATCATCGCGACCGGGGTCTGCGGATGCTTCTGGTTGATCTCGGAGACGATCTCCAGCCCGGTG
>NZ_BAAGAB020000083.1:0-9593 GCF_047159895.1 Lysobacter xanthus | reverse complement strand
AGGCGAGCGCGACGTAGCCCGAGAACATGAGGTAGTCGTAGGCGGCCGCACCGAGTTCGTCGGCATCGTCGCCGCTGCGCTGCGCGATCTCGACGCTGAGCTGCTGCCACTGGGCCGCGAGGTCGGACAGCGCGGTGCAGTAGCCGGCGAGTTCCGCGTCGCCGCCGTGCGTCTCGCAGAAGCCCCGGATGCGGCCGAGCATCGCCTTCAGGCCCGCGCCCTTGAGCTGCATCACCTTGCGGCCGAGCAGGTCGAGCGCCTGGATGCCGGTCGTGCCCTCGTACAGCGTGGTGATGCGTGCATCGCGCGCGAGCTGCTCGAGGCCGTGCTCGTGGATGTAGCCGTGCCCGCCGTAGCACTGCAGCGCGTCGTAGGTGACCTCGATGCTCCACTCCGTGAGGCAGGCCTTGACGATCGGCGTGAGGAAGCCGACGAGCGCATCGGCTTCCGCGCGCTCGGCCTCGCTCTCGCCGTGCGTGGCGATGTCGAACTGCATGGCGGCGTCGTAGGCGAGCGCGCGGCCGCCTTCGACGAGCGCCTTGCAGGTGAGCAGCATGCGCCGCACGTCCGGGTGGACGATGATCGGATCCGCGGCTTTTTCGGGGAATTTCGCGCCGGTCGCCGCGCGCATCTGCAGCCGTTCGTTCGCGTAGACCGTCGCGTTCTGGAAGGCGCGGTCCGACAGGCCGAGGCCCTGCAGGCCGACGGCGAGGCGCGCCGTGTTCATCATGACGAACATGGCCATCAGGCCCTTGTGCGGTTCGCCGACGAGGTAGCCCTCGGCGCCGTCGAAGTTCATCACGCACGTCGCCGAGCCGTGGATACCCATCTTGTGCTCGAGGCTGCCGCAGCGCAGCGTGTTGCGCGCGCCGATCGAGCCGTCCTGCGCGACGCGGAACTTCGGCACGACGAACAGCGAGATGCCGCGGCTGCCCGACGGCGCATCCGGCAGCTTGGCGAGGACGAGATGGACGATGTTGTCCGTCATGTCGTGCTCGCCGGCGGTGATGAAGATCTTCGTGCCGGAGATGGCATACGTGCCGTCGCCGCGCGGCTCGGCGCGCGTGCGCAGCAGGCCGAGGTCGCTGCCGCAGTGCGGCTCGGTGAGGCACATCGTGCCGGTCCAGCGGCCCTCGACGAGCGGCTTGAGGAAGACCTCGCGCTGCCACTCGGTGCCGTAGACCGACAGTGCTTCCACCGCACCGTTCGACAGCAGCGGGAAATTCCCCCACGCCAGGTTCGCGGCGTCGACCATCTCCTTGATCGGGAACCCGACGAGGTGCGGCAGGCCCTGGCCGCCGTGCTCGGTCGCGGTGACGAGCCCCGTCCAGCCGCCCTCGACGTACTGCGCGTAGGCCTCCTTGAAGCCCGGCGGCGTGCGCACGTCGCCGGTGGCGGTGTCGAGCGTGCAGCCGATCTCGTCGCCGACGCGGTTGAGCGGGGCGAGGACCTGGGTGGCGAAGCGCGCGCCTTCCTCGAGAACGGCGTCGAGGACGTCACGGGTGGCGTCGGTGAAGCCGAGCCGCGCGAATTCGCGCTCGGCGTCGAGCAGGTCGAACAGGATGAAGCGGATGTCGGTCAGCGGTGCGTCGTAACGGCTCATCGGGGCCTCGGGTCAGCGGAGGACGCCGGGCAGGCCCGGCGCGGGATTCAGGCTGCTGCGGAATTCGACGTCGAACGTCTGCTGCGATTTCTTCTCGGGCGTGGCGACGAGTTCGCCGTCCAGCACGTAGGCCACGGCACCGCGGGCCGACAGGGCGTCGGCCACGGCGAGCTTCGCGCCGGTGCCAGGCTGCAGGCGCACGCTGACCACGTCGGCCGACTCCGGACCCACGTCAAGCGCCGGCGTCGCCACCACGTCGCCCGCCGGCTGCCCGGCCGCGGTGAGCGAGAGCCGCACGCGATCGAAGCGCATCGGGATGGAGCTGTAGTTCTGCAGCCGCAGCTGCACGTCCCAGCCGCCGTCGGCACGCACGGTGAGCTGCTGGATCTGCGCGGCGGGTTTGGAGACGCGGCGCACCGGGCCGCCCGCGCAGGCGGCGAGGAGGGCGGCGGTGGCGACAAGGAAGGCGGTGCGGGCGAGGAGCGTGGCGCGCATGGTGGGGTCCCGGCGGTGATGCGGCCGAGCATACCGTCCCGAATGGGCGACGCGGCGTCGCGACATCCATGCGCGGGCGGCGGCCATACTCGCGGGGCCCACAGGAGCCCGGCATGGCGCGAACGAGCTTGAAGCGGATCCCGCGCGGCGTCTGGGCGCTGGGCTGGGTGAGCCTGTTCACCGACTTCGGCTCGGAGATGGTCCACGCCCTGTTGCCGCTGCTGCTGGTGGGGCCGCTCGGCGCCACGGCGCTCGCGATCGGCCTGATCGAGGGCGCGGCCGAAGCGCTCGTACTGGTGACCAAGCTGTTCTCCGGCGCCGCGAGCGACGCCCTCGGTCGCCGCAAGCCCTTGGTGGTGCTCGGCTATGGACTCGCGACGCTGACCAAGCCGGTGTTCCCGCTCGCGCAGTCGGTGCCGCTGATCGTGGGTGCGCGGCTGGTCGACCGATTCGGCAAGGGCATCCGCGGCGCACCCCGCGACGCGATGCTCGGCGACATCGTGCCGCCCGACCTGCGCGGTGCGAGCTTCGGGCTGCGGCAGTCGCTCGACACCGTCGGCGCGGTGCTGGGGCCGCTCGCGGCCATCGGGCTGATGTTCCTGTTCGACGACGACATCCGCCGCGTGCTGTGGTTCGCCGCGCTGCCGGGGCTCGTGGCCGTCGCGATCCTGCTGCGCTTCGTGAGCGAGCCCGAGCGCTCCGGCGACGCCGTGATGCCCGCACGCATGCCGCTCACCCGCGCCGGGTTGCGGGCGCTCGGCGCGGGGTACTGGCGTGTGGTCGGGGTCGGCACGCTGCTGTCGCTCGCGCGTTTCAGCGAGGCGTTCCTGATCCTGCGCGCCGACCAGGTCGGCCTCGCGAAGGCGCTCGTGCCGCTCGTACTAGTGGTGATGAGCCTCGTCTACGCCGTCAGCGCCTTTCCCGCAGGCGTGCTGAGCGACCGGCTCGGTCGGCGCGGCGTGCTCGTGGTGGGGCTGCTGGTGCTCGTCGCGAGCGATCTTGTGCTGGCCCGCGCGGGCTCGCCGGCGCTCGCGCTCGGCGGCGCGGCGCTGTGGGGCTTGCACATGGGACTGACCCAGGGCGTGCTCGGGGCCTTCGTGGCCGACCATGCACCGGCCGATGCGCGCGGCACGGCCTTCGGCGTGCTCGGGCTCGTCACGGGCGTCGCGCTGCTGGCCGCGAGCGCGACGGCAGGCGCGCTGTGGGACGCGTTCGGCGCCGCGTGGACGTTCAAGGCGGGCGCTGCGTTCGCACTGGCGAGTCTCGTCGCCGCCCTGCTGCTGCCCCGCGCGAACGACGAAGCCCGCTCCTGAGAGCGGGCTTCGCGTCACCACGTTCGATCCGTGCGGTTGATCAAAGCCCGTAGGCGGCGAACAGGCGGCTGGCGGCCGCAGCATAGGCGCCACGGGTGACGGTCTTCGCCGGATCGAAGTAGGCGACCACCGTCGGCTGCAGGTCGAACGGACCCTGCACGACCTCGAAGCGCGCATTGACCAGGCCGAGGTCCAGGGCGTACTGCACGTAGCCACGCAGTGGTGCCGGGATCGACGCGTCGTCCTTCACCTCGACGCGCTTGCCGTCGTACAGCGCGGTCAGCGTGCCGCTGAAGCCTTCCGCCTGCGCCTGCAGACCAAGGCTCTGCACCAGCGAGTAGGACAGGCTCGCACGCGTCACCACATCATCGGGGCGGAACGCGCCGTCCACGCGACCCATCACGCCGGCCTGGCGGTGCGAGAGGTCGCGCTGCGAGGCGCCACTCGCGAGCACGGCCTCGGCCGCCGGCAGGCGGGCATCCGCGGCGCCGAGGTCGCTCACCGAGGTCCCGTTCGCGAGCGGGCGGAACTGGCGGATGCCGGCGCCCATCACCAGGAAGTCCGCGAGCTCGCCCCGCGTCAGCACGCGGTCGGGCTGGAACGTGCCGTCCGCATAGCTGTCGACCAGGCGATTGGAGACGCCGAACTCGACGAAGCCGCGGGACGCATGCGTCGCGACGTCGCGCAGGCCGGTGTATCCATCGGTGCGCAGCTGCTTCACGTTGACGTTGACCGTGCCCGGAACGCCATAACCATTGGTGACCTTCGCGGGGTCGAGGTTGGTGCCGGACACCGAGCCCACGCCGCGCACCGTGAGGGTCCACGTGCCCGCTACGCCCGGCGCCGACACCGCGATGTTCTCGCCGAGGACCGGCAGCGCAATCGAGGAACCGTAGCGCTTGCCGTTCGGATCGGTGAGCGAGATGGCCACGGTGTTGTCGCCGACCGCCGCGCGCGCGTTGACGAGCGCGATGTCGGCGCCGACCTGGAACTGCACCGAGCTCGTGGGGCCCACGGGGCTGAAGTCGATGGCGTAGTCGCGTGCGCTCGCGGTCGACACCTGTGCATTCGCGTTGAACGTGCGCGCGGCGTTGACCGTCGGACCGAAGCGGCCCTGGCCCACGGCGGACTGCACTGCGGCATAGGCGTTGATGTAACCGGCGCCGACTTCCCACTTCGCGCCACCCGGCAGGTTCGAGGCGGTCTCCTGAAGGATCCGCTTGACGTCGCGCCAGTCCATGTTCGGATTGGCCTCGAGCATCAGCGCGACGATGCCCGACGTGTGCGGCGCGGCCATCGAGGTGCCGGACAACGTCGCGTAGTACGCGGCGAGTGTGCCAAGCGTCTCGACGTCGCCCTGTGCGCCGGTCTTGTCGACGGCACCGGTGGACGCCCGCACCGAGACGATGTCGACGCCCGGCGCGGTGACCGTCGGCCGGTCCTCCCACATGTAGCTCGTGCCGTCGACCGAGACGGTGCCGCCGCGGCCGTTCTCGCCGCGCGAGGAGAAGTCGGCCAGGCGCCCGGACTTGTCGCCCGCCGCCACGGTTACCACCCACGGTGCCTTCTTGAAGTTGCCCGTGATCGTGGCTTCGCCCGCGCCCGAGTTGCCCGCGGAGAACACCACGATGACGCCGCGGTCGGCGAGCTTCTTGGTGGCGATGTTGGTCGGGTCGTCCGGATCGAAGTCGGTGCCGGTGTCGCCGGTATTGCCGAACGAGTTCGAGACGACGCGGATGTTGTACTGCGCCTGGTGCGTCAGTGCGTAGTCGAAGCCGCCCAGCGTGTCGAGGATGAAGAGGCCGGCCCCCGAGCCGTAGCCGATGATCGACGCGCCGGGGGCCACGCCCTCGAACTTGCCGCCGGGCGACGCGGCGCCGTTGCCGCCGACGATGCCGGCGACGTGCGAGCCATGGCCGCCGCCGATGTCGGTGTTGGCGACGTTCTCCACGTACGTGATCGGCAGCAGGGCGTCCTGGGCGGCGAGGTTGGTCTGCCCCAGCACGTTCTGCTTCACGTGCTCCGGGTACTTGAGGTCCGGATGGGTGCCGTCGACGCCGGAGTCGTTGATGAGCACGCCGATGCCGCGACCGGTGACGGGCATGCCGTTGACGCGCAGGCCCGATTCGGTGCGCAGGCGCTGCACGCCGGTGATGCGCGTGGCCTCGTAGTTGTCGTACTGCAGCTTCTTGTTGAGCCAGACCGAGCGCACGTCGGACATGGCGAGCAGCGAGCGGATCTGCGCCGGCGTGGCCAGCACGCCCGCGATCGGCAGGTCGCGCAGGGTGATGCCGCGCACGCCGAGGGAGGCGAGGCGCTGGCGCTGCTCGGCGGTGAGCGGCGCAGCGCCGTTGAAGCTGACGATGACCTGCAGGCTGTCGGTGGCGGCGGTAGTAGGCAGCAGCGCTTCGAGCTGCGCATCGAGGCGGCGGGCCTCGGCGAGGAGCGGCGCGGTCAGGATGGCGGCGGCGAGCAGGCTCGCGCGCAGGCGGTGGCGACGGATGGACATGACGGCCTCGGGGGATCGGCGGATACCGTCACGAAGCGTCGCCGTCCAGACGCGCTGCGCGTATCCGGCCTATGGCCCAGTGGGCACGGGGACTTTCCCCTAGTCTCCGGCGTATGGCGCCCCGGCATCACATCGCGTGCACGCCGAGTGCACGGATCAGTCGAGCAGACCCTTGCGCAGCGCGTAACGCACCAGCTCCGCCGTATTGCGCACGCCGACCTTGTCGAGCACGCGCGCCCGGTGGTTCTCCGCCGTTTTCGCGCTGATGTCGAGCTTGCGCGCGACTTCCTTCGTCGTGTGGCCTTCGGCGATGAGGTGGAAGACCTCGCGCTCGCGACTGGTGAGACGTCCGTAGGGATCGTCGAGCGTGCGTTCCGGATGCTGCAGCTGTTGCGCGAGCGTCTTCGCCGCCTGCGGTCCGAAATGGCCCCGCCCCGCGTGCAGGTTGCGCACCGCGGCCAGCAGTTCCGACGCGGCGCTGTCCTTGACGAGGTAGCCGGACGCACCCGCGCGCACGGCCTGCAGGACGTATTCGTCCTCCTGGTGCATGGTCAGCACCAGCACGCGCGTGTCGGGCAACTGTTCGCGCAACCGTCGCACCACCTCGATGCCGCCGAGTCGCGGCATCGAGAGGTCGCAGACGACGACGTCCGGCCGCACGACGAGCGCCTTCTCGACCGTTTCCGCGCCGTCGGAGGCCTGCGCGACGACCTGCACGTCGCCTTCGGATTGCAGCAGGCCGACGAGGCTCTCGCGCACCAGCGTGTGGTCGTCGGCGATCAGGATGCGGATCATGTCGCCACCCTGCGGGCCACCGGCCGCGGCGTCAAGGTGACTCAGCCGCCTTCGGCGGGCACCACCGCCCGCAGCCGAGTGCCGTTGCCGGGCGCGCTGTGCACCTCCAGCCGGCCCCCGAACAGGCGCAGGCGTTCGCGCATGCCCGACAGCCCGCTGCCCGACGCGCGCTGCGCGGGATCGAAGCCGATGCCGTCGTCGAGCACCTGCAACTGCAGGTCGCCGTCGCGCTCGACCAGGCGCACCAGCACGCTGCGCGCCCGTGCATGCTTGGCGATGTTGTTGAGCGCTTCCTGCGCGACGCGGAACAGCAGCGTCTGGCGTTCGCCGTCGAGCGGCGGCAGCGGTTCGAGGTCGACGGTGACCGCGAGCCCGGCCGATTCACCGATGCTGCGGCCGAGCCAGCGCAGCGCGGGCTCGAGTCCGAGGTCGTCGAGGATGGTGGGGCGCAGCAGCCGCGAGAGTTCGCGCGTGTCCTCGAGCGTGTCGGCGCACAACTCCACGGCTGCGGCCAGCGCATCGTGCAAGGCCGCGTCGGTGCCTGCGGCGTCGCGGAGCTGGGCGAGGCGGTGCTTCAGCGCGGTGAGGTTCTGGCCGACGCCGTCGTGCAGGTCACGCGCGAGGCGGCGACGCTCGTCCTCCTGGACGCGCAGCACGGAACGGCCGAGCCGGCGAAATTCGCGCTCGTTCGCTTCGAGGCGCTGCAGCAACTGGGCGTAGCGGTCGGCCGGTTCGTTCATCGCGTCGCGTCCTTGGACGAGGCCGCGCGCGGTGCGGCGGGAAGGTGGGCGTCGAAGCGCGACTGCGATTCGCGCGCGGCGCGGTCGGCTTCGTCGGCAGACAGCGCGTCGCCGGCCAGCCGATGCGCGACCGCCGCCTGGCGGTGGATCGAGATCGCGAGCCGGCTGTCGTTCTCGCGGAGCCACGTGCCGGCCTCGCGATACAGGCGGAGTGCACCCGCGGCATCGCCCCGCCGGATGGCGGCCGCCATCGCGAGCTCGATCCATTCGAGGCGAAGGCCGGCATGGCCGAGCGCCGCGGTCGGCGCATCGAGCGGCGCGGGATCGGCCTGCGACAGCCGCGCCTGCAGGAGATCGAGATCGAGGGCGAGCGCGCGCACGCCCGAGGCGCGGGCCAGCGGGGCCGCGGCGCGCAGGGCGGCACGTGCGATCGACGCATCGCCGCGCGCGGCCGCGAGTTCAGCCTGCAGGCGTCCCGCGATGGCGCGTTGCTCGGTGGACGCACTGCCGATGTCGCCCTTCAGTGCCTCGAGTTCGCGGGCGGCGCCCGTCGCGTCGCCGGCGTCGATCAGCGCTTCCGCATCGAGCAGGCGGACGTCGATGCGTCCGCGACGGTCCTCGCGGGCGCTGAAGATGCGCAGCGCCTCCGCGGCATGGCGCAGCGCGCCGCCCACGTCACCGCGCGTGAGCGCGAGTTCCGAGAGGTTGCGATAGCCGACGGCGGCTTCCTCCGCCATCTGCCGTCGCCGCGCCTGCGCGAGGGCCTCGTCCTGCGAGGCCTGCGCTTCGGTCCAGCGCCCGCGTGCGGCCTGCAGGAGGCCGAGGTTCTGACGCGTGCGGATCGCGCCCGTGCCATCGCCGAGCCGGCGATAAGCCTCGGCCGCGCGCTGCCAGTAGGCCTGCGCGTCGTCGTAAGCGCCGAGCTGGTACTGCGCGAAGCCGATGTCGTTGAGCGCCTGCGCGACGCCGTGCGGATCCCCCGCGCGCTCGAAACCCTGCAGCGCGAGGCGGAACGCCTCCAGCGACGCCGGATAGTTGCCGCGCTCCTCCTCGAGCAGGCCGCGCTCGTTGTCGACCGCCGCGAGCCCGGCACGATCGTTGAGCTCGACGTTGATGCGACGCGCGTCCTCGAGCGAGGCGGCCGCGTCGTCGAAGGCCCCGCGCTGGCTGAGCAGGTTCGCGAGGTTGCGAAGGCTCGTCGCGACGCCGCGACGGTTGCCGACGTCGCGGCGCAGCTGCACGGCGCGCCGGTACTGCTCTTCCGCGGCCGTCGTCTGGCCGAGGCGCCCGTAGCCCACGCCGAGCGCGTTCACCGTCTCGGCCTCGCCGTAGGCATTGCCGCCGCGCTTGAACAGCACCAGCGCCCGCAGCAGGTAGTCGTCGAGCGCCGGCCGCGCGTCGCCCTTGAGGATCGACATCTTTCCGAGCTCGAACCAGGCACGCGCGTCCTGTGCATCGCGCGCGGTGAGGTGCTGCAACGTGGCGACGGCCGCATCCAGCTCACCGGCTGCGCCCTGCGCGCGCGCGAGCTGCAGTTCGGCGTGCGTATCGGCCGGCTGGCGCGCCAGCAGCACGCGCCAGTCGCGCGCCGCGGACGCCGCATCGCCTTCCAGCAGCGCGCGCGTGGCGGCGAGCCGCTGCCGCAGGCGCGGCGGAGCATCGGCCGTGGCGCGCTGCGCCTGCGTGACCGCGGTCAATGCGAGATCGTCTTCGCCGACCGCCGCGGCCACGTCGGCGAGCGCGACCCAGCCGGCCGGGTCGGTGCGGTCCAGCGCGACGGCCTGCCGAAGGGCGGCGAGGGCGGCGTCGTAGCGCCCCTGGCGCCGCGCGACCTCTGCGGAGCCTTGCAGTGACAGCGCCTGCGGCGCGGGCACGCGCATCGTCGGCGCACTCGACAGCCCGAGCGCGCCCGTCGCGCCGGGTGTCCGCAGCCAGAGCCCCACCGCCTGTCCTGCCGTTGCGGCGCGCGGACCGGGCGACCGCGCCTCGCCGGCGCCGCCTTCCTGGTGGCCGATCGCCTGCCAGCCTCCGCGCGCGGGACGCAGTTCGATGCGCACCACGCGGCCTGCGCCTGATCGTGGCCGACGCGATCATCCGCGCCCACCACGGCGAGCTCACGGCGCACGCGCTCGCGCCGG
>NZ_BAAGAB020000082.1:0-9633 GCF_047159895.1 Lysobacter xanthus | reverse complement strand
ACGCCCGTCAGCTCGCATCCACTACCATCAACCCCGGACTCTAGATCAACCCGCTACTGAAAGCGGGGGGACGTCGGTAGGGG
Organism: Lysobacter xanthus; assembly: GCF_047159895.1. Lineage (NCBI taxonomy): Bacteria > Pseudomonadati > Pseudomonadota > Gammaproteobacteria > Lysobacterales > Lysobacteraceae > Lysobacter > Lysobacter xanthus. The sequence continues at coordinate 9,550 of NZ_BAAGAB020000082.1, read as the reverse complement.
CGTACGCGGCCAGATTGGGGCGCAACCCTGCGCGGTAGGGCCTGCAGTAAGGATGCTGGGCCGCGCCGCGGCCAGCAGACGCGGGCGGGAGCACGAGAGTGCGACAGCAGCGACGGACCACTACGACTTACGTTAATAGCAGGTGGTGGGCGCTAACACCTGAGTTAAGCCGCGCCGCGAAGCGGCGTCGGCTTGGACGAATTGTTAGAGCCCACACGACCTTGCCGGCCGGCTCCAACTCCAAGGTGCGGAGAATGCCATGGCGGCGCACCTGCGAGGCGCCTGCGCGCAACTCGAGTCAGCCGGGACGCGAGAGCCTTCGAGCGCCAGCCGAGGCCAGCAGTTGCACATAAGGGCGTTAGGAGAGGCGCGCGATTCGAGGCGCCAGTTGGCGGAGCCAAGCACTGCAAGTTGCGGAGGACCACTTCAACTTCCGCTGCAGTCGGTAGTGGGCGCTAACACCTGAGTTAAGCCGCGCCGCGAAGCGGCGTCGGCTTGGACGAATTGTTAGCGCTCAGGGACCGAGCAACAACGGCCGCGCCCGCTGCGAACGCGAGCAGGACCCCAACAGTGTCCACAAGGGCCACTATCTTATGCGGCGTTCCCGACGGCCACCGCTGCAGTGACCAGATCCTCAGCCCGGCGGGGACTGCGCCGACGGCTGCTCCGGCAAGATAAGCGTGCTTTCCGTAGGTGCGGGCCAGCGGACGCCACCACATGGCAGCACCGCAGATTGCCGCCAGAGCCGCAACGACTACGACCGTTTCCCAGCTCCAGATCGGCACCAATTTGAAAAGGAAAAAAGCCGCGGCTGACGAAACTAAGCCACCGAGAGCAAACACCGGAAACATGACCAGCCGGCGGCCAAGAGACGGTGAGGTTTCAGCCGCAGGGGAGAGCTCTGCTTCGGGCGGCGCATATCTATTCATGAGCGCTAACACCTGAGTTAAGCCGCGCCACGAAGTGGCGTCGGCTTGGACGAATTGTTAGGCATTCTGCTCGACCAGCTGCGGGCCGCCAAGCCAGCCAAACTGCCATGCCTCTGGCCCCCGCGCGCTCGGACCGGCATTGGCAACTGACACGACTGCGCCACGGGAAAAGTGCAGGGAGAGCTCCCCAGAACTTAAATCCACTCGAGCGAATTGCTCGATGAGCCCAACCAGCGCGTCACAGAAGCCGGGCGTACCTTGCAACAGAGTCGTCCCGCCGGAGGCATAAGACGCGCGGTTGTAGATGGTGAACGCGCAATCTTGGAAAACGAGCTGCAGGTAGTCGTGAATAAACACGACCTGCGACAACGGATCTTCCGGCTGCAACGGATGTTCCATCAGAAGGCCTAACACCTGAGTTAAGCCGCGCCGCGAAGCGGCGTCGGCTTGGACGAATTGTTGGGCGGCACCTAGTTGATCAGCTTGTGCTGCACGGCGTAGTGCTTACCCTTTTCGGTCAGCCGGAGGTCGCTATCGTTGTCCTGGGTGATTAGCCCAAGACCCTTGGCTTCGCTAACTAGGACATCAAACATCAGTCGTGAAATCCCCGATGCCCGCATGACGCGCCCGTACTTCATGTAGTCGAGGTCGTGGCTCTCAAAGTCCGCGACAAGAATGCGCATGAGGTGGGTTATGCCATCGCCAGTACGCTCCGGGGGCGATTCCTTGACCGGCTTAAACGGGCTATTGCCGATTGCTGGCTTCTCGAAGAGCGGTGCGTCGTGGAGAGTTCTAAGCAGCTCATCAAAGGAAAACTCGGCCTGCTCCTCAGTGGAAAAGTCGATGAAGAGCTTCGATCGGAGGAATGTCGGCACGTTGTGGGTGCCTTGCTGCCTGATCAGCGGGATGACCTTATTCGAGTCGATAGTCTTCAAGAGATCGGCCGTGACAATCATCTTTTCGTAGCCGACTCCGCCCGAGCCAGAATTTGCCTTTTCAACGTAGCGGTCCGTACAGACCATTAGGACGCGATCCGCATTCGCTAAGTTTGTCTCCATAAAGTGGGGCAGATCGTCTCCGGGCCGGAGGTCCCACTGATCGAGAATTGCGTCTACACCGCTGTTTCGAAGCCTGGTTGCCAGCTCTAGCACCCACTGTTTATGTGCTTGGGAGTCGTGCGAGTAGGAGACGAAGACCTTTGGAACCGCCATGCAATTTCCTCGAGCTGCGATACGGCTGCTGTGCCGCCCAACACCTGAGTTAAGCCGCGCCGCGAAGCGGCGTCGGCTTGGACGAATTGTTAGGCCCCACTCCCCGGAGTCTGCGAGCCCGAACTCTTCGTACCCCTAAGGTTATGGCTACGCTTGGACACGGCCAAGAAGACGATCCCGACACCCATTAGAGACGGCCCGAGTGCCCACAGAGCAAGGATGTGGGTGCTCAGCCCCACGGCGAGGAAAGTGGCGCCGGACGTCATGAACGCAATGCCCAAAGCCAAGAAGCTCTTCGTACGTTCCATCGTGGGAGTCCCTTTAGGCGGCCGCGCGTGACCGAGCAGCACTGAAGGTTGACCTTAACCCGCTGCCAGCCATCCCGCTAGCGGACGGCCTGGGAGTTGCCGAGACTGCTCGGTGTGGGGCCTAACACCTGAGTTAAGCCGCGCCGCGAAGCGGCGTCGGCTTGGACGAATTGTTAGGCGGCCAGCAGCTCACTGCTGACCGGGGCACGACAGGCGGCGACCAAAACGCCACGCCGCAAGTGAGGCAAGCACAGGAAACGCGACCATTAAGAGCAGCCAAGGGTTTGTGGGCAACAGCCTCGTAAGAAAGCTGCTGAACCAGAAGAGAGAGGTGCAAAGCGCCACCATGGCACCCACGTAAATAGCGGGGTACCACAGAATGCGTCCGTTACGCTTCACGATAGCGAAGACTAATGCAACGGCCACGACCAGAACGACGCTCGCTATCCATACAGCCCACAAGATTAGGCCTTCCGCCAAACCGTCATAGTTTTCGGTCGCATAGAGGGGGCCGCTAGCTGACAAGGCTGCGACCAGCAGAGCTGAGCGTTGCGAAAGTCTTCCCATGGCCGCCTAACACCTGAGTTAAGCCGCGCCGCGAAGCGGCGTCGGCTTGGACGAATTGTTAGGTTGCGTTGTATGAAACTGCACCAACCGTTGTAGCGCCTCCCGCTGTGCTGCTGACAGGACGCGGAACGGGACAGGCAAGCCGCCCTCGCCCTTTTCGAGCAGGTAGCCCACCCGGAATTCTTTGACCCCCGAAACTTCCGCCCAAGGGACATGCGTAACGCGGTTGCCCTTTGACCACCGGGTAATACCAAGCTCATCTATCCGGAAGCGGCACCTGCCCAAGACCCACGATTTGCGAAAGAAAAGAAAGGCGCACGCAACAGTGATTATTCCGAGTAGAAGCTTTTGCTGGATGGGAGTGCACGCGGCAAACACCGTGTTAGCAGGCGCCCGGGCGCGTACGAGGTGTAGGTACTCACCGAGCCGATAGCGCACTTGAAACTCGACGGGTAGCGACTCTTCCATAAGCAACCTAACACCTGAGTTAAGCCGCGCCGCGAGGCGGCGTCGGCTTGGACGAATTGTTAGGGCGCTAGAGCGGATGCTCCGCACGTAGTTTGCTTAGCTCTTTAACTAGGTTACCGCATGTCGCGCAGAGGTCACGCAGGACGTCCGGCGTGATTACATGCGAAACGACAGGCTCCACGAGAATGGGCGTTGATATCGCCGTCGCGTGCCGCCCGTAGGCCTCGATGTACCACCGCGAGTGCATGAGCAGGTTTCTTTGCTCTCGAAGCCGGTGGGCTTTCGCTAGCCAAACACGGTATTTCTTGTAGCTTGAGGCTTTAGCGCCGAAAGCTTCCCGCGCGTAGGCGTCTAGCATCTGTAGCAGCTGGAACGTTCCGGTTGCTTCTGATGCCTTTTTCACGTTTTCGAGGTCGCTGCCGTTGTTTCGCCAGCCCACGCATAGATTTATCGCATCGACGAAGCGGGAATACCCGAATACGAGCTGGCCGAGGAGGTCGCCAATTTCCTTTTCGGCTGCATGACGCCGGGCCATCATTTCATATGCCGGGAGTGCGTCGAGATCTTCCATTGCGCCCTAACACCTGAGTTAAGCCGCGCCGCGAAGCGGCGTCGGCTTGGACGAATTGTTAGGCCACGGCTCGGCTTGGCCGGCAGCCCACTTGCTACGGGACACGGCGAGGGTAATCTTGGGCTTCCTTGGTGTACAGGAGTTGCCCGGTGAAGATGCTCAGTTTCCTGGTTCTCACGCTCGCGTTTGCTTCCGCGCACGCGTCTCCCCCGACTACGGATATCAAGCCCACTGCGAAGAAGGCCGATGATGGGGTTGTGTGCGAGCGCAAGCGCGAGATGGGCAGCAATCTCGTGAAGCGCATTTGCATGACGAAAGCGGAGCGGCTGGCGGCCAAGGAAGAAGCGCAGAGCAAACTGCAGAAGCTTGGCTCATGCGGGGACAATGAGAATGCGTGCTCCGGAGAGTTGTAACGCCGCCTCCGTGGCCTAACACCTGAGTTAAGCCGCGCCACGAAGTGGCGTCGGCTTGGACGAATTGTTAGGCCCCGGCCCTAGCGAGATACCGCACGAGGGAGGGCCAACACCTGCTGCGGATGCTACGGCAGGTGAGACCACAGCGGCCAGCACAGCCGAGAGGTCCGGCCGCCCGAAGGGTTTGCAGCGGCTCGTTCGGGATCTGATGCCGAAGCCTCCGCTGTGGCCGAAGGCGGGCAGAGCGTGCGGGAGCGAGGCCGCGGCAACGAAGCCGGACTGGAATTGCACGGTGCAGACCGGTCTCAACCCGCGCACGACGCCCTGAACCTGCAGTACGGGGCCTAACACCTGAGTTAAGCCGCGCCGCGAAGCGGCGTCGGCTTGGACGAATTGTTAGAGCCCACACGACCTTGCTGAGTTGGCCTAACTCCACGGAGCGGAGCATGCCATGGCCAGCGACCGCGAGATGGCCGGGCGCCGGTTCTGACCCTAGCGGGCGCGGCCGGGCCAGTGCGTGACCCGATGCCGGAAGGCTTGCAATAAGGATGCGGGGCCGTGCGACGCCTGGCAGACGCGGGTGGGAGCACGAGAGTGCGACCGCAGCGACTGACCACTACGGCTCTCATTGATAGCCGGTGGTGGGCGCTAACACCTGAGTTAAGCCGCGCCGCGAAGCGGCGTCGGCTTGGACGAATTGTTAGGCCACTCAGTGGGCAACTGCGAGCGTTGCTTCTTCGCTGGCGAGAACTTCACCGTTGGAGCGAAGCTCTGACTTGTACGAAGCAGACTGGCCATCCGGCGCTACGGTGACAGTAAAGGCGACAAGCACGTTGCCCGGCGCGCCAGTAGCGCCCACCTCGGCTTTGGCGGGCACGCCGGCCTTGGTGACGAGAACGGGTTCGGAGAGGATGTTTCCGTTGCGGAGATCCCGGACCGTGGCCTGCACGCGAAAGGTCTCAGCGCCAGCCGGAGCTACCGAGACTTTGACAGCCAGACGGGCACCGACCCACGCGTCACCGGGAGGCGTGGTGCTAGGAGCAGCAGAGGCAGTGGCGACAACGGCGAGCAGAGAAAGTGCGAGAAGCTTCTTCATGGGACCTCCATGTGGATGATTGAGTGGCCTAACACCTGAGTTAAGCCGCGCCGCGAAGCGGCGTCGGCTTGGACGAATTGTTAGGGCGCACCTTGCCGACCTGCAACCGCCATGCACACCGCGCTGGCGCGCGCCGCCAGCCTGAGTTGGGTGGCAGGCGCCAAGGGAGCGGTCCGCTCCGCGGCGGGAAGTTCGGGCAGCTGCAGCGCAACGGACGAGTAGGCGGCTACCAGCTCAGTATCAGTGGGCGCCGTCTGCACAGCGTCGGTTCGGGAGGTGGCACTCGCCGCCCTGACTAAAACCGTACGGGCCGTGTCATCCAAGGGCTCGCGAACATAAGCCGCGACAACGGCGACCGCCGCATTTTCGCAGCGGCGCGTCAATTCACGGGTAGCGGTTTCATCCGTGCCGCCAGCATGCGAAAGCATCGGTGCCGCAAGGAGAACCAGGAGCGCGGCTTCTTCCTTCATGAGCGAAATTCTCCTCGTGCGCCCTAACACCTGAGTTAAGCCGCGCCGCGAAGCGGCGTCGGCTTGGACGAATTGTTAGGCGTGCAGCCTAGACCTGGCGGCCGCACTCAACAAGGCAGAGAGCTGACGGGCGAAGCCGACCTGCCCGCAGTGCTCGAGGAAGCACGTGGAGACAGCATTTTCGCGCTCGCCGCCCGCTGCGACCTCCGAGCTGACCAGCGCAGACAATTTCGTAATTTGGGCGGCGGTGGCCTCCGCAGTGGCCACGAACGGCAGAAATGATTGGTACACGGAATGGAGCGAGTTGCTGGGAAAGGCAACCTCTCCCGTATCCGCCGCCCACTCGCCTCGAAAGAGGGGAAATATCTCGGAGAGGCGTTCGACTAGCTGCGCTTGCGAGAGGGTTTCCATGCACGCCTAACACCGATTAGCTCCCATTTCGGAGCCGGTAACGGGATGCTCGCCGGACAGCGCAAGGCGGTCAAGGCTGGGGCAGGCGTTACTGTGGCGTGCGCCGCCGGCAGAGCGTTACCGAGGCGGGCGCGGCGGTAACAGCAAAGCTCTTACGCGCTTGGCGAGGTGTTCCAAAGTGGGGCCTAACACCTGAGTTAAGCCGCGCCGCGAAGCGGCGTCGGCTTGGACGAATTGTTAGACCTCATGGCTGGGCTTCGCGGATCGCTGTTATGACGGCCTGACCAGCATTGAATAGCGATGCCAGTTGATCCTCGCCAGTGGCCAGCGCCTGTTCCGACGTCGTGTACGAGCGGCGGCCGGCAAAGGTGAGGAAATAGAACTTGGTTGCTCCGCCGGCTGGCGGTTCGGTGCCAGGTTCGGCTGAAGCGGGCCCCAGCGTCTCGTTCGCAACGCGGATGAAGTCTGAGCTCGCTTTCGCGACCGTCTCGTAGGTTCCGGCGCCGATGATGCCGCCGCCAGTGCTGAAGTAGAGACTCGTTGAGCCGTCACCGAGCACGACCAGTGTGTAGTACCCACGCTCGAGGCCGGTTTCCATCACGACGCCCCACACGTCCTGGCCGAAGCCGCCTCGACTGAGGCCGATCTCTGCGGGGTCGAGTTGCAACACCATCGAGCGGAGCCCAGCAGCTGGCGATTCCGGAGGCGGTCCGGCCTGTGCGCCACCAGGCCCGAAGCCGAGAACCGAGAGTAAGAACGCGAGAATTTTTCGCATGAGGTCTAACACCTGAGTTAAGCCGCGCCGCGAAGCGGCGTCGGCTTGGACGAATTGTTAGCCGCCTGCAGGAAGCTCTAACAAGATCCCGGTGCAGAAGACTTCCCGGTAGCCAGCATTGGTCTCAAGGCGCAGCAACTGGTGCCCACCTGCCTGTAACTCGCTTGTGGCACCGAGGATAGCTGGAGCGCCGGCACACGGGCCCTCGTGCTCCTTGTACCCGTACGCTTCCAGCAGGCGGATCGTACCGACCTCAAACCGGTTGGCCTCCCAGTCGACCGGATACTGAACCCGCAGCGCAACCTGCGCGATCTCCGGCAGCACCAGGACCGACCGAACGATGCAGTCGTGCCAATGCACCTCTTCGCAAGCGAGTAACTTCATGCGGCTAACACCTGAGTTAAGCCGCGCCGCGAAGCGGCGTCGGCTTGGACGAATTGTTAGGCCGCTGCGCGACGGCAGGTTCCGGTGGCCACGATCGGAGTGCCGGGCTCGCCGAGCAGGTAATCAAGCGTATCGGAGAAAGAGAATCGCAGCGTTTGCTGATTGATGGTGAAGGACGTCCCAGCAAAGTCGAGCTTGGGAGCGAACCAAACGTCCTCGCTCGGCGCCCCTGAGCCCATGTAGGTCCGCTGGCTGAGCATGACTTCAATCGTCCACTGCCCTCGCGGCCTTTCAATAACCCGGAGCTCTACAGGCTCCGTCAGGCGCTGCGCGCCACTCCCCGCAATGGCAGCTCCTCCAGAACTGCGACACTGATACACGGTCTTGGGCTCTGCGTTAGCGCTGCCTGCACAGAGGGCTAGGGTTATTGCCAAGAATGCAACGGTTGCTTTCATGCTGTCCCTCGATAGCTGTGATGTATGTCAGCGGCCTAACACCTGAGTTAAGCCGCGCCGCGAAGCGGCGTCGGCTTGGACGAATTGTTAGGCGGCACCCGGGAAATTGCGAGCGCCACCGGCGAGAAGCTGGAAGGGCTCAATCCAGGAATGTCCATGTATCCGCGCCATCAAACCGCCGGACAGCGACTGAGGCTAGCAGCGCCGGCTCAAAGTTGCGGAGGTTCACGCCGTGGCGAGCGCCGGGCTTAGGTTCTATGGGTTCCCAGTGGGTGCCAATGCCGCAGGTCTTGCAACGGAAATTGCTGAGGCTGCGATCACCCCACACGTAGCTCTCCGTGTTCTCCGGATGGCCTTGGATAAAGACGCTACCGAGTTCGTAATAGGCCCAAATGCCTCCCGTGCGCCGGCACAACGAGCAGTTGCAGCTCGTGGCCGTTTCGGGCGCGGCGGGCAAACTGAGGCTGACAGCTCCGCAGTGGCAAGAACCGCTCAACGAAAGGGGCCGTTCTTCATGCACGACGCGTCTCGCTCCCAGTGCCGCCTAACACCTGAGTTAAGCCGCGCCGCGAAGCGGCGTCGGCTTGGACGAATTGTTAGGCCGCACCTTCGCACACAGCACGTGGCACGACCACGTTGAGCTCTGGCATGGGCTCGCGCGCCTTAAGTGCCGCGTATGCGGGAGCAGAGAGCGGACCAGTCATCCAAGCGGACTCCGGCTTAGACCACTCAAAGCGAGATTTGTACACCACATAGAACTCAGAGACCCTGGAGCCGGGCGGGATACGTTCCGCGACGACGACTGCCGCATTAGAGCCGACAGCCGTGACACAAGGCTCAGTGACGCTAGACGAAGTGGTCTTATCAATTCGATGCGCTAGATGTGCCTGCTCAAACAGATCAATCCAGATCACCACAAATGGGCCGTCCTCCCACTCGATCCCGGAATCAAAGAGCCCACAACCCGCAAGCGCCACTGCAGCACTGAGGGTTACGGCAAGACGCCCGAGTCTGCCCATGCGGCCTAACACCTGAGTTAAGCCGCGCTGCGAAGCGGCGTCGGCTTGGACGAATTGTTAGGCCAAGCTTGAACTCGCCGGACACGATGGGCAAGCCAACGCGCCGAGGCTGCCGAAGCGAGAGGCACGGGCTGGGGCCAGGAGAGCGGGCGGCAGGCTGTTGCGGATGCCGCCGAAGTCATGAGCGCCGTCCGCCACCGACGCCCGGCGCGTCCGGAGGTCACCGCGACGAGCGCTGTGTCGAGCGTCGGACGCGTGCGAGGTCGAGCGCGGGAATTAGGTGGGACGTGCGGCGGCGCGGGCGCCTGGGCTGCCAACGCGGGCTGCGGCTTTGCGCCAGGTGCTTCCGAAGCAAGAAGACGGCGCTTCCCGACTGAGCTGATCTGGGAACCGACCGAGGCCTAACACCTGAGTTAAGCCGCGCCGCGAAGCGGCGTCGGCTTGGACGAATTGTTAGGCGGCACTTTCGGAGT
>NZ_BAAGAB020000081.1:0-9693 GCF_047159895.1 Lysobacter xanthus | reverse complement strand
GTCGTGTTCTACATCGTCGCGATGTGGATCGCCGGCGTGATGCAGGGCCTCATGTGGCGCGCCACCAACCCGGACGGCACGCTCACCTACAGCTTCGTCGAAGGCCTGAACGCGACGTACCCGTACTACCTGATCCGCCTGGGCGGCGGCCTGCTCGTGCTGAGCGGCATGCTGCTGATGGGCTGGAACGTGCTGAAGACGATCAACGCCGGCCGCATGCCGGCCGCCGCGCCGGCGCTGCAGCCGGCCCGCGCCTGAGGACGCCGCCATGGGCAACCACGCACACGAGAAAGTCGAAAAGAACGTCGGCCTGATGGCCATGCTGATCGCGGTGGCCGTCTCCTTCGGTGGCCTCGCCGAGATCGTCCCGCTGATGAACCAGGCCGAGGCCATCCAGCCGCTGCCGGGCGTCAAGCCCTACCCCGCGCTCGAGCTCGCCGGACGCGACGTCTACGTTCGCGAGGGCTGCTACAACTGCCACTCGCAGATGGTGCGCACGCTGCGCTTCGAGACCGAGCGCTACGGCCACTATTCGCTGGCCGGCGAATCCGTCTACGACCATCCCTTCCAGTGGGGCTCCAAGCGCACCGGGCCGGACCTCGCCCGCGTCGGCGGCCGGTATTCCGACGACTGGCACCGTGTCCACCTCAACCAGCCGCGCGATGTCGTGCCCGAGTCGAACATGCCGGCGTTCCCGTGGCTCGAGGAGAACAAGCTCGACGGCGCGACGATCACCGACCACATGAAGGCGCTGCGCACGATCGGCGACCCGTACACCGATGCCGACATCGCCGGCGCGGCGCAGGCGGTCGACGGCAAGACCGAGCTGGACGCCGTCGTCGCCTACCTGCAGGGCCTCGGCAAGAACGCACCGAGGGGAGGCTGAGCCATGGTCGCAGGCATCGTCACCGCCATCCTGCTCGTCCTGTTCATCGCGGGCTGGATCTGGGCCTGGCGGCCCGCGCGTCGCGCCGAGTTCGACGCGGCCGCCCGCCTTCCGCTGATTGATATCGAGGAGAACGCACGATGAGCATGGGCTGGTCGTGGTACATCATCGCGCTGGTGGTGCTCAACATCGCCGGCTGCGTCTGGCTGCTGTGGTGGACGGCGCGCCGCCGTCCGGGCGATCCGAAGCCGACCGACACGAGCCACGTGTGGGACGACGATCTCACCGAGTACAACAAGCCGCTGCCGCGGTGGTGGATCAACCTCTTCTACATCACGATCGTGTTCTCGATCGCCTACCTCGTGTGGTACGGCGGACTCGGCGGGCTCAAGGGCTACGCCGGCTGGACGTCGGCGAAGGAGCACGACGCCGAGAAGGCCTCGGAGGACGCGAAGCTCAACACCGCGTTCGCGAAGTTCGAAGGCCAGCCGATCGACGTGATCGCGCGGGATCCGCACGCCGTCTCGATCGGCCATTCGATCTTCGCGAACACCTGCTCGGGCTGCCACGGCTCGTCGGCGAAGGGCGCCATCGGGTATCCGAACCTGACCGACGACATCTGGCACTGGGGCGGCACGCCCGATCGCGTGCTCGAGACGGTGCTCGACGGCCGCGAGGGCGTGATGCCGGAATGGGGCAAGGTGCTGACCGGCATGGGCGGCGAGAACGCGGTGGACTACGTCGCGAGCTACGTCGCCTCGCTGTCCGATCCGAAGGGCCTGGACAACAACTTCATGGCCGCACAGGGCAAGCCCCTCTACGAGGGCGTCTGCGTCGCGTGCCACGGGGCCGACGGCAAGGGCAACACCGCGATGGGCGCGCCGAACCTCACGGACGGCTACTGGCTGTACGGCGGCGACAAGGCGCAGATCACGCAGACGATCGCCAACGGTCGCCACGGCGTCATGCCCGCGCACCGTGCGCTGCTCGGCGAGACGCGTTCGCGCCTCGTGGCCGCCTACGTCTGGTCGCTGTCCAACAAGCCGGCGCAGGTCGCCGCGAAGTAAGGGAACGCACCTCATGTCGCAGCAGCCCGTGTTCGACCACCCGCCGCGCCCGATGGCGCAGCGGATCGGCGCGATCCTCTGGCCGAGCTTCTTCGCGGCCGGCGTGGCGACGATGGTGTTCTTCGCCTACGTCGACCCGCTCGTGCTGCGCGACATGACGTTCCCCGGGCTCCCGCTCACGCGGGAGCTCGGCTACACGCTGGGCTTCTTCACGTTCTGGCTCGCGACGAGCGCGTCGAGCCTGTTCACCTGGATCCTGCTGCGGCCCGCGAGCCGCTTCAACCGGCCGCTGCCGAACGAGTCGCGATGAGCCGCTCCATCCCCCTGGAAATGGTCGACGACGGATCGACCGGCTTCTACGTCAGCGAGCGCAAGGTGTATCCGCGCTCGGTGACGGGCACGCTCGCGCGCCTGCGCGTGGCCGCGGTGGCCTGGCTGCTAGGCATGTTCTACGTGTTTCCGTGGTTGCGCTGGGACGGCCACCAGGCGGTGCTGTTCGATCTGCCCGCGCGCAAGTTCTACGTCTTCGCGCTCACCTTCTGGCCGCAGGACTTCCTGTTCCTCGCCATGCTGCTGATGATGGCGGCGCTCGCCCTGTTCTTCTTCACCGCGCTCGCCGGGCGCCTGTGGTGCGGCTACGCCTGCCCGCAGACGGTGTGGACGGAAGTCTTCCTGTGGATGGAGAAGTGGACCGAAGGCGACCGCGCCAAGCGCATCAAGCTCGACGCCGGCCCGTGGACGCGCGAAAAGCTCCTGCGCAAAGGTGCGAAGCACCTGCTGTGGGCGGCGTTCGCGCTCTGGACCGGCTTCACGTTCGTCGGCTTCTTCACTCCGATCACCGACCTCGCCGGCCGCATCGTCCCGTTCGCCTGGGGCGGCTGGGAGACGTTCTGGGTCTTCTTCTACGCGATCGCCACCTGGGGCAACGCCGGTTTCCTGCGCGAGCAGGTCTGCAAGTACATGTGCCCCTACGCGCGCTTCCAGAGCGCGATGTTCGATCACAACACGCTGATCATCGCCTACGAGCCCATGCGCGGGGAACCACGCGGCCCGCGCAAGCGCGGCCTTCCAAGCGTGCTCGAGCGTGCCCGCGGCCTGCTCGACAAGGCGGCCGCCGACAACTACGTCGTCCGCGCGGCGCTGCATCCGACCGCCGCGGCGGCCGCGACGGGCGCCCAAGGCACCATCACCTTCGGCGGCGCCGGCGTGGTCGCCGAGCCCCTGCCGAAGTTCGCGCCGGATGAGCTGGGCGACTGCATCGACTGCACGATCTGCGTGCAGGTCTGCCCCACCGGCATCGACATCCGCAACGGCCTGCAATACGAGTGCATCGCCTGCGGCGCCTGCATCGACGCCTGCGACGAGGTGATGGGCAAGGTCGGCTATCCGACGGGCCTGATCCGCTACACCACGCAGAACGCGGTGGACGGCAAGCCCTCGCGCATCGCGCGTCCGCGCATCCTCGTCTACGGCACGCTGCTGCTCGGGCTCGCCGTCGCCTGGGGCTGGGGCGTGATGCATCGCGACCCGCTGATCGTCGAAGCCCTGCGCGACCGCAACGCGCTCTACCGCGAGGTCGCCGACGGCATCGAAAACGGCTACACGCTCAAGCTCGCCAACAAGAGCGACCGGCCGCAGACGTACCGCATCCGCCTGGCCGGCGCGACGGCCGGGCTCGCGCTGCGTGATCCCGCCGCGGTCACGGTGAAGGCGCAGGACGTGCTGCCGGTCGAAGTCATCGTGCACGGGCCCCGCACCGCCACGGGCCGCCATCCGCTGCGTTTTGTCGTCGAGTCCACCGACGGTACCGTAGAGGAAACCGTCGACAGCAGTTTCTTCGGACCGATGTGATGCAACAGCGCGAACGCTCCAAGTGGTCGAACCCGGTGATGTGGCTCGTCGTGGGCCTGCCCGTGCTGTCGATGATCTTCGGCATCGGCCTCGTCGTGGTCGCGAACCGCGACTCCGACGACGCGATCGTCGACAAGGTCCAGCGCACGGCGCAGATGCAGGTGGCCGACCTCGGCCCCGATGCGCTCGCGCAGCAGCGCGGCTACAGCGCGGTGGTGCGCGTGGCCAAGGGCGCCGTCGAGGTGATCCCGGTGAAGGGCGACTTCGACCGCAAGGCGCCGATGAAACTCAGCCTGCTGCATCCGGCGCGCGCCGCGGACGATCGCGTGCTCACGCTCGCGCCGACCGAGACCGGCTGGCGTGCCGAACAGGCGGTCGACCTCGGCAACGAGTGGAACGTGCGGCTCGAGCCCGTCGACGGGCGCTGGCGCATCCTCGGCCGGCTGCCGACCGGGCAGCAGGCCGTGCTCCTGCAGCCGGCGCTGCGGCGCGCGGACTGACCGTGGACCTGCGCGCGGCCCCGGACGCGACGTCCGCGGCGGCCGGGTGCTGGCACTGCGGCGAGCCGCTGCCGGACGCCCCGGCCCACGTCGAGGTCGACGGCGCCGCGCGGGCCTTCTGCTGCGACGGCTGCGCGGCGGCCGCGCAATGGATCCGCGAGTCCAACCTCGACGATTACTACCGCCTGCGCAGCGAGCACGCCTCGCGCGTGGGCACCGAGCCGGCGGACTTCGCCGTCTGGGACCGCGAAGACGTCATCGCCGGCCATGCACGCACGGTGGAGGGCGGGCGCGAGATCACGCTGGTCACCGACGGCATGCGCTGCGCGGCCTGCGCCTGGCTCATCGACCGCGCGCTGGCGCGGGAGCCCGGCATCGTCGACGTCGGCGCGAACGCGGTCACCGGGCGCATCCGACTGACGTGGGATCCGGCGAAGACCGTGTTGAGCGCGCCGCTGCGGCGCCTCGCCCTGCTCGGCTACCGGCCCTACCTCGCCGGCGGCACGCGCGACGAGGAGGCCCGCCGCCGCGCGCGCAACCGCTCGCTGCTGCGGATCGGCATCGCGAGCCTCGGCGCCATGCAGGCCATGATGTTCGGCGAGGCGCTCTACCTCGACACCTCCGGCTCGATGGCGCACGCCACGCGCGACTTCCTGCGCTGGATCACGTTCCTCGTGTCCACGCCGGTCGTGTTCTACGCCGGCTGGCCGTTCCTCGAAGGCGCATGGCGCGAGCTGAGGCATCGCCGCCTCGGGATGGACGTGCTGGTCGCGACGTCGACGCTGCTGGCCTATACCGCGAGCGTCGTCGAGACGCTGCGGGGCGGGCCCCACGTCTGGTACGACGCGGCGGTGATGTTCGTCTTCCTGCTGCTGGTCGCGCGAACGCTGGAGGAACGCGCGCGCAGCGTCGCCAATGCACAGGTCGATGCACTCGCGCGGGCTCGACCGGTGCTCGCCACGCGCGAGCGCGCGGACGGCGGCGTCGAATCGGTTCCCGTCGCCGCGCTGCACGTCGGCGACGTCGCGCACGTGGCGGCCGGCGAGCCCGTTCCGGCGGACGGCGTGCTGCTGGACGCCGAAGCGCGCTTCGAGGAAGCGCTGCTCACCGGTGAGGCGCATCCGGTCGCGCGCCATGCCGGTGAGGCGGTGTACGCGGGCACCCTCTGCCGGGACCGCCCGGCGCGCGTGCGCATCGACCGCATCGGCGCCGACACGCGGCTGTCCGAACTCACCCGGCTCGTCGAACAGGCGCAGGCGCATCGTCCGCGCCTCGCGCAGGTGGCCGATCGCATCGCCGGCGTCTTCGTCGTCGCGATGCTGCTGGTGGCGCTCGCCACGTTCGTCGGCTGGCGGCTGCACGACCCGACGCGCGCGCTCGAGGTGACGCTCGCCGTTCTCGCGATCTCCTGCCCGTGCGCGCTGTCGCTGTCGATCCCCGCGGCGCTCGCCGCGGCGCATGGCGGCCTCGCCCGCATCGGCCTGCTTGCGACGCGTCCGGACGCGCTGGACCGTCTCGCGCGCGCGACCGACATCGTCTTCGACAAGACCGGCACGCTCACCGACGGCGCGGCGCAGGTGACGGCCGTGCAGGCATTCGACATCGGCGAGCCCGCCGCGTTGCACATCGCGGCTGCGCTCGAGCACGGCAGCACCCATCCGCTCGCCACCGCGTTCGCCGGCATCGACGCGCCGGGCGCAAGCGACGTGCGGCTGGTGCCCGCGATGGGCCTGGAAGGCGTCGTGGACGGACGCCACTGGCGAATCGGCCGCGCCGACTTCGCGGCCGGCCGCGAGGACGACGGCGCGCTCTGGCTCGGCGACGGTGCGAAGCCCACTGCGCGCTTCGAGATCGGCGAGGCGATGCGCGAGGATGCATCGGCGGCAATCGCTGGGCTGCGTAGCCAAGGGCTGCGCGTGCACGTCGCGAGCGGCGACGCCGCGACGCGCGTACAGGCCCTCGCGCAGCGCCTCTCGATCGACGCGGCGCGTGCGCGGCAGACGCCCGAGGACAAGCTGGCGTACACGCGTGGGCTGCAGGCGGCCGGGCGTCGCGTCGCGATGGTCGGCGACGGCCTCAACGATGCGCCCGTGCTGGCGGGCGCCGACGTCTCCATCGCGATCGGAAGCGGCGCCGCGCTTGCGCAGCGTGCCGCGGACTTCGTCCTCACCGGCCGCTCGCTGGCGCGCCTGTCGCAGGCCATCGCCCTCGCCCGCCGCACGCGGGGCGTGGTGCGACAGAACCTGACGTGGGCGCTGGCTTACAACGTGCTCGCGCTTCCGGCCGCAGTCATGGGGCTCGTGCCACCATGGCTCGCGGCGCTGGGGATGAGCGCCTCCTCGCTCGTCGTCACCCTCAATGCCCTGCGCCTGGCCCGGAGGCCCGCATGACCATCCTCCTGCTGCTGATCCCGCTCAGTCTCATGCTGCTCGGCGTCGCGGTCTACGCGTTCTGGTGGGCAGTGAAGCGCGGCCAGTTCGACGATCTCGACGCCGCGGCGATCGACATCCTGCGCGACGACCCGCCGCGCCACGACTGACGTGTCGATCGCCTGGCTCACGCTGGCCTCCGCGCTACTGACGGGGCTCGTCGGCAGCGGGCACTGCGCGGTGATGTGCGGCGGCATCGCGACCGGCTTCTCGGCGATGGCGCCGAGGAGCGGCTGGCGCTACGTGATCGAACCGAACCTCGGGCGCGTGCTCGGCTACGCGGTGGCCGGTGCGATCGCCGGCGGCCTCGGCCACGCGATCGTCGGGGTGGCCGCACTGCCGTGGCTGCGCATCGCCCTGCGCGTCGCGACCGGCCTCGTGCTGCTCGTCGTGGGCCTGCGCCTGCTGCGCGGCGCCGTGCAGACTTCGCCGTATTCGAGCCTCGGCGGCGGCCTGTGGCGTTTCCTGAAGCCGCTGCAGCGTCCGTTGCTGCCGGCGAACACCTCGGGCAAGCGTCTGGCGCTCGGCGCGCTGTGGGGCTGGATGCCCTGCGGGCTCAGCACCACGTTGCTCACGGCCGCCTGGCTGCAGGCGAGCGCCGCGAACGGCGCGCTCACCATGGCGGCGTTCGGCGTGGGCACGCTGCCGGTGATGCTGCCGCTGACGTGGTCGGGCCAGCACCTCGGCAAGCGGCTGCTGCAGGGCCGGCTGCGGGTCGCCGTCGGCGCGGTGGTCGCGCTCGCCGGCGTGTTGACCCTTGCGGCGCCCTGGCTGGTGCACGTGCTGCCGTCGCTGCACGGTCCGTTGCAGGCGCTCGGCTGCCTGCCGCCGGGTTGATGCCGCGCCGCCGCCTCGGCGGACGGCTCGTGATCAGGCCCGCGCTTTCTTCGCCGACGAATCGCCGGGGCCGTCGCTGCCGTGCGCGAGGCGTTCCAGCTCGTCCATGTCGAGGATCTCGACTTTGCGGCCGTAGACGGAGATGACTTGGTCTTCCTGCAGTCGCGTGAAGCCGCGGCTGACCGTCTCGAGCGCGAGACCGAGGAAGCGCGCGATGTCCTCGCGGCTCATCGGAAGGCGGATCCGGTCGCCGGTCTCGCCGATCTTCTGGAGGCGCTCGGACAGGCCATGCAGGAACAGCGCGATGCGCTCGTTCGCCTGGCGCCGCACGAGGATCTCGCGATGGTCCTGGTCGCGCCCGACGCTCTGCCCGATGACGCGCATCAGCTGGCGCTGCAGGCCGGGCACGCGCGCGGCGACGCCGGAGAGATCGTTGAACGGCACTTCGCAGACGTTCGACCGGGTGAGCGCGACCGCCTCGCAGCGATGCTCGCCGGTGCCCAGTGCGTCGAGGCCGATCAGCTCGCCGGGCAGATGGAAGCCGATGACCTGCTCGTCGCCGTTCTCGTTGACCAGCACGGTCTTGAACGCGCCGTCGCGGGCCACGAAGACCGAGCCCATCGCATCGCCCTGGTGGAACAGCCGCTCGCCCGGCTCGACCGGCCGCTTGCGCTTCACGATCTCGTCGAGTTTCTCGAGGTCCTCGCGCCCGATGCCGGCCGGCAGGCAGAGCTCCTGCAGGGAGCATTGCGCGCAGCCGCGCCGCAGGGTCAGCAGGTCGATGGGAGCGGTCGACATTGAGCGGGACGGTCGCAAGCGGCGTAGGCCGATGGCGCGCAGCTTAACGGCTCGGCGCTGAGCCGTGCGTGAGGCGCGGCCCGACGCCATGGTCGCGGTTCTTTGCAACACGGCGCGACGCGTGACGAATGGCGGGCGGTGAATGGATGGGGCCACCGATCGCTGATCGGACGTCCAGCTAAAAGTCCCGCCATCTACCGAGCTTCCCGCGTTTCCCACCTCGCTTTTTCCCGGCCGCCGCACATCGACCGCCGTTACCGGGGTCGACCCCGGAGTTGCCGGGGAATCGCGGAATACCGGGATCAGTGCGCCAGCAGCCCTTTGACGCGGAGGTACAAGAGCCCCGCCACGGCCACGACCATCACGGCACCGCTGACGTCGATCCACATCCTTGTCGTCTTCCGGGCCGTGACGGCACCGCATCGATCGCACAACCGAGCGCGATTGAACTGAATGAAATTGCACGACGTGCAGGCCGCGGTTCGGCGATGACGCATGGCGACGGGTCCGGCTGGGCTCCGCAGGTTCCGAAGCGGCCGTCGCACCCGCTGCGACCACGCCAGCCGTTCGCCCTTGCGCGGCTGGCGGTCGGACGTGCCGTAGGTCGCTCGACAGCGTGCCGTTCACCACGCGCCGCACGGGCCCGGATGTCCTGCCGGCTTGGCTGGGCGAGTCCCGGCAGTCGCGCGCCGAGGGGTTCGGTTATTCGATCCACCGCCTCGCGAGGGTGGCCGCGAACGCCGGACCCTCGACGGCAGGTCGAACGGTCAGAGGGCGACGCTTAACGCCAGTCGGCGTCGAAATAAAACTGACCGCGGTCACACTTCATGGCACTCGACCGAAAACGGTGACGGGAGGGTGCACCGTCGCCAAGGACGTGCCCGATTCTCCGGCGCGCCGGCTCATCCGGCTCATGGCGCAATGGAGAACATCATGAAGACGCAGCAGGGCTTTACCTTCATCGAACTGATGATCGTCGTCGCGATCATCGCCATCCTGGCCGCCATCGCGCTGCCGGCGTACCAGGACTACACGATCCGCGCCCGCGTCTCGGAGCTGGCCGTCATGGCCGACGGCATGAAGGCGACGGTCGCCGAGAACATCGCGAACAACGGCGGCACGATCGCCGCGGGTGCCTGCAAGGGCACCGGCACGACGGCTGCGACCACGAACATGCAGAAGATTGAGTGCGCGGACGCGACCGGCGTGATCACGGTCACCGGCGACGTGACGAAGGTCAAGGGCACGGTCCTGACCTTCACCCCGACGGCCGGCGCCGACGGTTCCGCGGTCGGCACGACGTGGAAGTGCGTGGGCAGCGGCTC
>NZ_BAAGAB020000080.1:0-10168 GCF_047159895.1 Lysobacter xanthus | reverse complement strand
AGGGCCTGCACGTAGTCGATCAAGGGTTCGCCGGCGTGCACGCGCGCGGCGGCGTCACGCACCGCGTCGAACTCGCCGTCGCCGAACTGCGGCACGACCTGCGCGATGAGCTCGCGGCGGTCGGTGCCGGACAGCAAGGCACGCTCGGCGTCCTCGCCCGGATAACCGAGCGAGAGCCGGAGCAGGAAGCGGTCGAGCTGCGAGTCGGGCAGGGGATAGGTGCCCGAGAGGTCGACCGGATTCTGCGTCGCGATCACGAAGAAGGGCGACGGCAGCGCGCGGGTGACGCCGTCGACGGTGACCTGGTGTTCGGCCATGGCCTCGAGCAGCGCGCTCTGCGTGCGCGGTGGCGCGCGATTGATCTCGTCGGCCAGCAGCACCTGCGTGAACACCGGCCCGGGATGGAACTCGAACGCCTGGCGCGTGCTGTCGAAGATCGACACGCCGAGGATGTCGGCGGGCAGCAGGTCGGAGGTGAACTGCACGCGCTGGAAGCGAAGGCCGACGGTGGCCGCGAGCGCATGCGCCAGCGTCGTCTTGCCGAGGCCCGGCAGGTCCTCGATGAGGATGTGGCCGTCGGACAGCAGCGCCACGAAGGCGAGCCTCACCTCATGCGCCTTCCCGAGCACGAGCGAATTGACCTGCGTCTGTGCGCGGTCAAGGGCGTCGGCCAGGGGGTGCGCTAGCATGCTCGCCGCAGTGCCTGGGGCCATGTCGTCTCCGCGCAATCGAATCGAGGCGGCGCGTTCAGCCGCAGCCGGAGTGTAGCGAGGTCGGATGAGGATGCAGACGGAGCCTGTCGCGGCGCATGCGCGTCGCCTGTTCTGGGCGCTATGGGCGGTCGTGCTCGCGGTGAAGGTCGTCGTCGCGGCGCGCCTTCCGCTGTTCGTGGACGAAGCCTTCTACTGGCAGGAAGGCCAGCACCTCGCCGCCGCCTATTCGGACCTCCCGGGCCTGACCGCCTGGCTGTCGCGCCTCGGCGTCGAGGTCGGCGGACAGACCCTGCTCGGCGCGCGCTGGCCCTTCCTCGCCGCGGCCGCGCTGGTGCCCCTGCTGGTCGTGCGCATCACGCGCCGGGCGTCGGGCCCGGTCCACGGCTGGACCGCGGGCAGCTTCGCCCTCCTGCTTCCGCTGGCGGGCAGCCTCGGCCTGCTCGCGGTCCCCGACGCGCTGATGGCCCTCGCCACGCTGATCTGCATGGATGCCGGCGCGCGGCTGCTGCAGAAGGTCGACGCGCTGCACGCGCTCGAGCTCGCCTTCGGTCTCGCGATCGGCGCCCTGAGCCATTACCGCTTCATTGCCGTGATCGGCGTCGGCTTCCTCGCGCTGCTGGCACTGCCCGAGGGACGCCGCGTGCTGCGCGACGTGCGCGTGCTGTTCGCGATCCTGCTCGGCGCCGCCGCATGGACGCCGCTGGTGTGGTGGAACTACGACAACGCCGATGCCGGCCTGCGCTTCCAGCTCGTCGACCGCCATCCATGGGCCTTCCATGCCAGCGGACTGTGGTTCGTGGCGATCCAGGCCCTGCTGGTCACGCCGCTGCTGTTCGCGCTGCTGCTGAAGGCGGGGCGTGACGGGGTGCGCACGCCGCTGATCGCGTCGCGCTGGTTCGCACTGCTCGGGCTGCTGGTCGTGGGCGGCTTCTTCGCGCTGGGCTTCTTCGCCGACACCGAGCGCGTGAGCTTCCACTGGCCGCTGCCGGGCTTCCTCGCGCTGCTGCCGCTGCTGCCCCGTTTCCTCGAGTCGCAGCCGCGCTGGCTCGGGCGGGCGACCGCTGGCCTCGCGGGCGCCGGCCTCGTGGCGGTCCTCGGTTACTACGTCGCGGTCTCGCTGCCCGCGGTGCGCGCGAAAACGGCGGCGGAGAAGTGGTATCCGGGCAATTTCGCCGGCTGGGACGATGCGGCGCGCGTCGTGCGCGGCGAACTGCGCGCGATGCCCGCGGGAACCCGCGTGCTCGCCGACAACTTCAAGCTCGGCGCCGAGCTCGGCTTCGCGCTCGACGACCCGCGCGTCGCCGTGCTCGACCATCCGCTCAACCACAAGCACGGCCGCGCGCCGCAGCTCGCCTTGTGGGGCCTGGACGCCGATCCGGCGGCGATGCTCGCGCGCGGTCCGGTGCTGCTCGTGGTGGGCGAGAGCGAAGTCGAATTCAAGAATCTGCATCGCCGCTATCTCGAGCTGTGCCGACGCCTCGGCCCGCTGCCCGCACCGCGCATCCTCAACGTCGACCACGGGCGTCAACGCCTCGCGTTCTTCCGTCTGGACGGGCCGCGCGAAGGCGCGTGCACCGCGCCCGCCCTTGCGTGGATCGACCGCCCGGCATCGGGCGCGCGCGTCGGCCAGGCGTTCGATGTCTCGGGGTGGGCGTTCCGGCAGGGCGTCGGAATCGCGCGCGTCGAAGCGACGCTCGACGGGCGCGTCGTCGGCACGCTGCAGTACGGCCGGCCGTACGAGGGCCTCGATACCTCATGGCCCGGGCTGTCCGATCCGAATGGCGCGAACCTGGGCTTCGTTGGTCGCGTCGATGCGCGCTACCTGAAGCCCGGCCGTCACTGGCTCGGACTGCGCCTGCACGGTCGCGACGGTGCGGTCGAGGACTGGCCGCAGATACCCGTCGAGATCCGCCGCTGACGATCCGTCAGGGCAGGGCGATCCCCGCGGTGCGCAACAGGCGTGCCGTGGCGATGAGCGGCAGGCCGATCAGTGCGGTGGGATCCACCGTCTCGACCGCCTCGAACAGCGTGATGCCGAGCCCTTCGGACTTGAAGCTGCCGGCGCAGTCGAGGGGCTGCTCGCGCGCCACGTAGCGCTCGATTTCGTTCGCGGACAGCGTGCGGAACCGCACCACCGTGCGATCGACGTGCAGGCCCGCCTCGCGTTCGCCGCGCATCACGCAGACGGCGGTCAGGAACGCGACCTCGCGGCCCGACATCGCGACGAGCTGCCCGACGGCGCGATCGGGCGTGCCCGGCTTGCCGAGCACGCGGCCGTCGAACTCCGCGAGCTGGTCGGAGCCGATCACGATCGCATCGGGGTGGGCGAGCGCCACGGCGGCCGCCTTCGCGCGGGCAAGGCGTTCGACGAGCGCGCCCGGCCCCTCGCCGACCTGCGCGGTTTCGTCGACACCCGGGGCGATCGCCTCGAAGGCGTGGCCTAAGCGTTCGAGCAGTTCGCGGCGGTAGCGCGAAGTCGAGGCGAGGACGAGGCGCGGCTCAGTCACGCGGCAGCCTCGCTTCCTCGATGCGCACCAGCTGGTCGTCGATGCGCTCGCGCGCCGCATGGATCGCGTCGCGCACCTCGGCGAGCTGCTGGGGCGTCGCGCTCCTGCCGTGGTCGCGCAGCCACAGCCGCTGGCGGAGCATCTCCCGCATCGCGTCGCCCACCGGATTGGGGCCGTGGTCGCCGGCCACCGCCTCGATCTCGGCCCGCGCGATGCGCAGCCGGTCCTCGAGGGCGTCGGCGGCGTCCAGCACGTCCAGGACGGCCCGCTGGTGCGGGGACATCCCGCGGGCGCGGCGGAGCGCGAGGACGGCGGCGGCCGCGACGAGGGCGGCGACGAGCAGGGCGACGGCGGTCACGACGGTCTCCGGACGCGGCCCCGCAGTCTGCCGCGCCGGGTGTGGAGGCGGCAATTGCGGCGTCGCATGACGCCGTGTTTGACAGCTCGCGGGCCGATCCCTACCATTTCGCGGCTTATGTCCACGGAATCGTCCCGCTCGTCGGTCCCCGGGACCCTGGATGCATGGCGCCAGGTCACGGCCCGGCGCGGTCTCGAGGGGCGCGTTCGGTTGGCCTCGCTGACGCGGCTCGCCAGCCTGCTGGCCGATCCCGAGGGGGAGGCGACGTTCTCGCTCGACTTCGACCGCGACAGCTTCGGCGTCGCCTATGTCGAGGTGAAGGTCGACGCCGAGCTGCCGCTGGTCTGCCAGCGCACGCTCGAGCGGTTCCTGCTGCCGGTCCGGGTGGACCAGCGCATGGGGCTGATCCGCGACGAGGCCGACGAAGCCGCGCTCCCGCCGGGCTACGAGGCTCTCCTGGTCGACGAGTCCGGCGAGCTGGGCACGCTGGACCTGGTCGAGGACGAGCTGATCCTCGCGGTTCCGGTGGTGCCGGTCATGCCGGGCACCGAGGCGGTCGAGCAGGAGTGGGAGACGGACGAGGCGGTCGAGGACGACCGGCCGAATCCCTTCGCCGCGCTCGCTGCGCTGAAGATGAAGCCGGAGTAGCCGACAAGGCTCACGCAACCCCGCAGGTGGCAGCCGCCGCCCCGCTGGGCGATAATTTCCTTCTTTCGGCCCGGGCCCGCCGCCCGACGCCGCCACATGTTTCACCGGAGCATCCCGATGGCCGTCCAGAAGTCCCGCGTTTCCCCCTCCCGCCGTGGCATGCGCCGCGCCCACGACGCGCTGGCGCCGAAGCAGCTGGCGACCGATCCGACCTCGGGCGAGACGCACCTGCGCCATCACGTCACGGCCGACGGCTACTACCGTGGCAAGAAGGTGATCGACGTCCGTTCCAAGGTCGCCGACGCCGAGTGATCGCCGGGCGCCCCGGCGCCCGACGCGAAGGTCCGCGCCCACGGCGACGTGCGTGCGCCTCGGACCACTTCGATGCGACCTCCGGGTCGCATCGCCGTTTTTCAGGCCGCCGTGCATACGGGGGCGTCCGCAGGCCCGGCGACGATGCCGCGCCGCGGCCCAGGCGAGGCAGGGGATGACCGAGACCATTTACGCGCGCATCGCCGGCACCGGCAGCTACCTGCCGGAAAAGGTCCTGACCAATGCGGACCTCGCGCAGTTCGTCGAGACCAGCGACGAATGGATCGCCGCCCGCACGGGCATCCGCGAGCGCCACGTCGCCGCCGACGGCGAAACGACCTGCGACCTCTCGTTCCACGCCGCCACGCGCGCGATGGAAGCCGCCGGCGTCACCGCCGCGGACATCGACCTGATCATCCTCGGCACGACCACGCCGGACATCATCTTCCCGTCGACCGCCTGCCTGCTGCAGGCACGGCTCGGCGCGATCGGCTGCCCGGCCTTCGACGTCAACGCCGCCTGCTCGGGCTTCGTCTACGCGCTGACGATCGCCGACAAGTTCATCCGCTCCGGTGCGGCGAAGACCGCGCTCGTCGTCGGCGCCGAGACGCTGACGCGCATGCTCGACTGGAACGACCGCTCGACGTGCGTGCTGTTCGGCGACGGTGCCGGCGCCGTGGTGCTCAAGGCGGACACCGAGACCGGCATCCTCAGCACGCACCTGCACGCCGACGGCACCAAGCGCGACCTGCTGTACAACCCGGTCGGCGTCTCCGTGGGCTTCAAGCCCGAGGAGCACAACGCCGGCGTGCGCGTGATGATGACCGGCAACGACGTCTTCAAGTACGCGGTGAAGGCGCTCGATTCGGTCGTCGAGGAGACGCTCGAGGCGAACGGCCTCGACCGCCACGACATCGACTGGCTGATTCCGCACCAGGCGAACCTGCGCATCATCGAAGCGACGGCCAAGCGGCTCGACATGCCGATGGAGCGCGTGATCGTCACGGTCGACCGGCATGGCAACACGTCGTCGGGTTCGGTGCCGTTGGCGCTCGACGAAGCCGTGCGATCCAGGCGCGTGCAGCGGGGCCAGCTGCTGCTGCTCGAGGCCTTTGGCGGCGGATTCACCTGGGGCAGTGCGCTCGTCCGCTACTGAGCCCGCCGCGCGACCGTCCCGGAACGCCCGCCTCGTGCGGGCGTTCTGCGTTTCAGGGGATGCAATGCGGCCAACGGCCGCCATCGTCGTCGACGGACGGCGTACGCCGGAGTACAGACAGGGCGAAGCCTTCGTCCGTATCATGGCGCGCTCTTCCCACGGGCTCCGCGCGTGACCTCGACGCAACTCGCATTCGTGTTCCCCGGACAGGGCTCGCAGTCGGTCGGCATGCTCGCCGAGCTCGCCGCCGCCGAGCCGATCGTGCAGTCCACGTTCGCCGAAGCGAGCGAAGGCGCTGGCGTCGACCTGTGGCGCATCAGCCACGACGGCCCCGAGACCGAGCTCAACACCACTGAATTCACCCAGCCGGCGTTGCTCGCCGCGGGGATCGCGGTCTGGCGCGTCTGGCAGGCGCGGGGCGGTGCGATGCCGGGTCAGCTCGCCGGGCACAGCCTCGGCGAATACACGGCACTCGTCGCGGCGGGCGCACTGCCGCTCGCGGACGCCGCGAAGCTCGTGCGCCTGCGCGGGCAACTGATGCAGGCCGCCGCGCCGGCGGGCACCGGCGCGATGGCCGCCGTGCTCGGCGCCGACGACGCGCTGGTGCAGGAGGTCTGCGAGGCCTGCAGCGATCGCGAGGTCGTGGTGCCGGCCAATTTCAATTCGCCCGGCCAGATCGTGATCGGTGGACATGCCCAGGCCGTCGACCGCGCGCTCGTCATGCTCGCCGAGCGCGGCGTGCGCAAGGCGGTGAAGCTGGCCGTGAGCGTTCCGTCGCATACGCCGCTGATGCGCGAAGCCGCGAACCGGCTCGCCGAAGCGATGGGCAGCCTCGCCTGGTCGGTGCCGCAGCTGCCGGTGGTGCAGAACGTCGACGCCGAGGTCCGGACCGACGTGGCGGCCATCCGCGATGCGCTCGTCCGGCAGCTCTACCGGCCGGTGCAGTGGACGCAATGCGCGGAAGTGCTCGTGGCGCGCGGTGCCACGCGTATCGCGGAATGCGGGCCGGGCAAGGTGCTCTCGGGGCTGGTGAAGCGCATCGACAAGTCGGTCGACGTGCGCGCGCTCGGCGCGCCCGCGGACCTCGAGGCGGCGCTCGCCGACTGGCGCGACTGATCGAACGGGCGCGTCGTCGATGAACGCGCGCATGACCCGCGGTCGGCCACGCGCCGCCGCATTCGGAGAATCGGAATGACGGAAGCATTGAAGGGCGAAGTCGCGCTGGTCACCGGCGCCACGCGCGGTATCGGCGCCGCGATCGCGGACACGCTGGCGGCGCAGGGCGCGACGGTGATCGGCACGGCGACGTCCGAGTCCGGCGCGGCGTCGATCGGCGAACGCCTCGCCGCGCATGGCGGCCAGGGGCGCGTGCTCAACGTGACGGAAGCCGGCGCGATCGAAGCGCTGGTCGACGCGATCGCGAAGGACATCGGCCCGGTGTCGATCCTCGTCAACAATGCCGGCATCACCCGCGACAACCTGCTGATGCGGATGAAGGACGAGGACTGGCAGGCGATCCTCGACACGAACCTGACCAGCGTCTACCGCTCCAGCAAGGCGGTGATGCGCGGGATGATGAAGGCGCGCCGCGGCCGCATCATCAACATCGCCTCCGTCATCGGCGTCACGGGCAACGCGGGGCAGGCGAACTACGCCGCGGCGAAGGCCGGCATCATCGCGTTCTCGAAGTCACTCGCGCGCGAGATCGGCTCGCGCGGCGTCACCGTCAACGTGGTCGCGCCCGGCTTCATCGACACCGACATGACCCGCGGTTTGCCCGAAGAGGCGAAGGCCGGGATGCTCGGCCAGATCGCGCTCGGGCGGCTCGGCGAACCGGCCGACATCGCGAATGCGGTGGCCTTCCTCGCCGGTCCCGGCGCGGCTTACATCACCGGTGAGACCCTGCACGTCAACGGCGGCATGTACATGGCGTGAGGCGACGGACGGCGCCCGTCCAACGAGTTTTTCACGCGGTAGCGGCCGCTATACTCCGGCCCGCCCGCGATTCATTTAGACTTGTCATCTAGCATCCCGACCCGGGAGGAGAGAGATCCAATGAGCAGCATCGAAGAGCGCGTCAAGAAGATCGTCGTCGAACAGCTCGGCGTGAAGGAAGAAGACGTCACCACCAACGCTTCGTTCGTCGACGACCTGGGCGCCGACTCGCTCGATACGGTCGAGCTCGTGATGGCGCTCGAGGAAGAGTTCGAGTGCGAGATCCCGGACGAAGAGGCCGAGAAGATCACGACCGTGCAGCAGGCCATCGACTACGTGAAGGCTCACGTCAAGTCGTAATCGCTGCACTGGAAGCGGAAGGCCGTGGCGCTTCCGCTCTCCGCGAGACACCGACGGGGCCGCATTGCGGCCCCGTGCTTTTGAGCCACGCCATGCGGCGACGTATCGCCGCGCCAACGTCCGCCGCCGGCGGTGAAGTTCGAGGTCGAAGTCATGTCCAACCGTCGCGTCGTGGTTACCGGGTTAGGAATCGTCTCCCCGCTGGGCAACGACCTGGCGTCGACGTGGGACGGCATCGTCAACGGCCGCTCGGGCATCGGCCCGATCACGCATTTCGACACCACCAACTTCACCACCAAGATCGCCGGTGAAGTGCGCGACTTCGACGTCACCAAATGGGTGAACCCGAAGGACGCGAAGAAGATGGACCCGTTCATCCACTACGGCGTCGGCGCCGCGCTGATGGCGATCGAGGACGCGGGCCTGATCATCGACGACAGCAATGCCGAGCGCATCGGCGCGCTGCTGGGCTCGGGCATCGGCGGCATCCTCGGCATCGAGGAAACGTCCATCAAGTTCCACGAGGGCGGCCCGCGCAAGATCTCGCCCTTCTACGTGCCCAGCACGATCATCAACATGCTGCCCGGGCAGGTGTCCCTGCTCACGGGCATGAAGGGCCCGAATTTCTCCGCCGTCTCGGCCTGCGCCACGTCGAACCATTCGATCGGCATGGCGATGCGCATGATCCAGTACGGCGATGCGGACGTGATGATCGCCGGCGGCGCCGAGCGCGGCTCCTCGCCGACGTCGGTCGGCGGCTTCTGCTCGATGAAGGCGATGAGCACGCGCAACGACGATCCCACGCGCGCGTCCCGCCCGTGGGACGAGGGCCGCGACGGCTTCGTGCTCGGCGACGGCGCGGGCATCCTCGTCCTCGAGGAATACGAATACGCCAAGGCGCGCGGCGCTCGTATCTACTGCGAGCTCGCCGGCTTCGGCGCGACGTCGGACGCGTTCCACATGACCGCGCCGAGCGAGGATGGCGAAGGCGCCGCGCGCTGCATGGTGATGGCGCTGAAGGATGCCGGCGTGTCGCCCGAACAGGTCGGCTACGTCAACGCGCACGGTACCTCCACGCCGCTGGGCGACCTCGCCGAGACGATGGCGATCAAGCGGGCGCTCGGCGACGCGGCGTATCGCACGATGGTCAGCTCCACCAAGTCGATGACCGGCCACCTGCTGGGCGCGGCCGGCGGCGCCGAGGCGATCTTCTCGGTCATGGCGCTGCACGCCGGGATAATCCCGCCGACCATCAACCTCGAAAATCCGTCGGAAGGCTGCGACCTCGACTACGTGCCCAACGTGGCGCGCCAGGCGACCGTGGATGTGGCCGTCTCGAACGGTTTCGGCTTCGGCGGCACCAACGGCACGCTGGTGTTCCGGCGGGTCTGAGCCCTTGCCACGCGTCCCACCGGAGCCCGCGCCTGTCGCGGGCTTCGTCGTTCTTGGCGCATGGATGCACGGGGCGGCGATAATCCATGCCCCGACGCCGCCGGCCCGATGCATGCCTTCGCCACCGCCCGTCCGGCGCGTCCTCGACCGCGCCGGCGACCTGCTCGACCTGCACCGCCTCGCGCCCGCGCGGTACCCGGTGCTCCTCGAGTCGAGCGCATCGGGCACGCGCATCGGGCGTCGCGACCTGCTGCTCGCGGCGAGCGGTGAGCGCCTTGTGCTCGGCCGCGACGGCCGCGTGCGCGACGCGTCGGGCGCCGACCGCGGCGACGACTTCTTCGCCTCGCTCGATGCGGCGTTCGCGTCGACCCCGACCGCACATCCATCGCCGGTGGGCGGCTGGGCGCTGCTGATCGCCTACGAGGCCGCGGCACAGGTCGAGCCGGTCCTGGACCTGCCGCAGGCGCCGGGCTCGGTGCCGGTCGGGATCGCCTTGCGCATCGACGCGGCGATCGAGCGCGATCGCGGCGACGGCACCTGCGTCCTGCATGCCCTCGACGACGCGACCGCCGATGCGGTCGAGGTCGACTGCCGCCGGGCGATCGACGCCGTTCCACTCGGCCCGTGGCGTGCGCCGGAGCGCATCCACGAGGACGCACCGGAATGCTTCACCGATGGCGTTCGACGCGTGCTTGAGTACCTCGCGGCCGGCGACGTCTTCCAGGCCAATCTTTCGCGCGGCTGGACGGCGCGATTCGACGCGCATGTCGAGCCCGCCGCGCTCTTC
>NZ_BAAGAB020000079.1:0-10329 GCF_047159895.1 Lysobacter xanthus | reverse complement strand
CGTGCGGCCGAGCATCGAGGCGATGTTGATCAGCGTGCCGCGGCCGAGCTTGCGGAACTCGCGCATCGCCGCGTGGCTGCCGGCAATGGCGCCGCCGAGGTTGGTCTGCATGACGCGCAGGTGGTCTTCGAGCGGGATGCGCTCGAATGCACCGAGCGCGGCGACACCCGCATTGTTGATCCAGACGTCGATGCGGTTGAACTTGGCCATGGCGACCGCGGCCAGCTTCTCGACGTCGTGCGGGTTGCCGACGTCGCAATGCACGGCGACGGCGTTGCCGCATTCGTCCGCGAGCTGGTCGAGCAACTGGTTGCGGCGCGCCGCGAGCACGAGGTTGTAGCCCTGCTCGGCGAGGCGCAGGGCGACGCCGCGGCCGAAGCCGCTCGAGGCGCCGGTGATGACGACGGTGCGTGCGGGCATTGCGGTCTCCTGCGGATGGACCGCCCCATCCTCCGGCGTGGGGCGTCGTGGCCGGGTGTTGATCCTCAGTGGGGACGCCCGCGGGGCCCTTCGTCGTGATGCGGCGGCAGGTGCGGCGCGTGCGGCACGACCTCGACGCCGTCGCCGGGCGACCGCTTGAACGGCGAGCCGCGCATGCGTTCGGCCGGAATGCGCGCCGAACGACCCGCGATCCGCTCGAACTCGAGCACGTCGTGCGAGCAGAACAGGTCGATGTCGCCGGGCTGGTCGCGATGCAGCGCGCGCAGCCGCTTCTGGTTGCCGAGCCGGGCGCTGCGATCCTTTTCGAGCATCCACTGGTAGAAGCGCAGGCCGGGCGTGCAGTGCGGCCGCAGCGGATCCATCTCGGCATGGTGGAAATAGGCGTCGCCGGCGTCGAGCAGCCAGCGCCCGCCGTTGCGGACGGCGACGCCGACGTGGCCATGCGTGTGGCCGGGCAGGGGCACCAACAGCACGTCGGGCGGAAGCCCTTCGAGGTCGCGCACGCAGTCGAAGCCCATCCAACGCTCGCCGGACGCGCCGGCATAGGTGTGCCACTGGTCCTTCGTGGACCACTGCTGCGGGCGGAAGCGCTGGCGATCCATCCAGGTGCGCTGCGCCTCCGCGTCCTCGCGCTCGCGGGTCATCAGGTGCACGCGCGCATGCGGGAAGTCGTCGAGGCCGCCGGCATGGTCGAAGTCGAGATGCGTCAGGACGATGTCGCGCACGTCGCGCGGATCGAAGCCCATGCGCTCGACCTGCCGGATCGCCGTCATCTCCTCGCGGAAGTCGGGCGCCACCAGACCGAGGAAGAAGCCGGACAGGCGGCCGCGTGGATCGCGTACGTCGCGCAGGCCGAGGCCGGTGTCGACCAGGACGAGGCGGTCGTCCGCCTCGATGAGCAGGCAATGGTTCGTGAGGTGGCCGCGCTCGACCATCGACGGCGTGAAGCCGTCCATGAGGCGGCCGCCGAGCGGGCAGGTCGAAATGCAGTTCAGGTGATGGATCTTCATGGCCGGCAACGCGAAAGGACCGGACTTCGATCTACGGCGCGTTCGGTCGGCAGGTCGTGACAGCGGCCTATGGGGCGAGCGCGGCGGGCAGCACCTGCGTGCAGTCCGCACGAAGTACCAGCGAGGCGAGGTCGTCGGCACGGGTGGCGCCGCGCGTCAGCAGTGCGACCGGCAGGCCCGCCTCGTCGGCCATGCGCGCGAAGCGGTAGCCCGAATAGACCATCAGCGACGAGCCCACCACGAGCAGCCCGTCGCTCGTCGCGAGCGCATCGCGTGCGGCTTCGAAGCGCGCGCGCGGCACGTTCTCGCCGAAGAACACGACATCCGGCTTGAGCATGCCCCCGCAGACGTCGCAGGCGGGCACGTCGAAGCCGGAGAAGTCGGTGCGTTCGAGGTCGGCATCGCCATCGGGCGCGAAGGCGGCGATCGTGTCGATCCAGCCCGGGTTCGCCTGTTCGAGGCGCCGCTGCATCGCATAGCGCGGCGTGGTCGTCTCGCAGGCGAGGCAGCGCACGGTGTCCAGCCGCCCGTGCAGGTCGATCACGCGGTCGCTGCCCGCGCGCTGGTGCAGGCCGTCGACGTTCTGCGTGAGCAGGAGGGACAGGCGCCCGCTGGACTCCCAGCCGGCGAGCGCCGCGTGCGCGGCGTTGGGGCGTGCGTCGGCGAAGCGCGGCCAGCCGGCGAACGAGCGCGCCCAGTAGCGCCGCCGCGTCGCGTCGTCGCCGGTGAAGGCCTGGTACGTCACCGGTGGCGCTCGCTTCCAGCCGCCGGACTCGTCGCGGTAATCGGGGATCCCCGAGGCGGTGCTGCAGCCCGCACCCGTCAGCACGAAGACGCGACGTCGCGGGGCCGGCCAGTCACGCAGCGCCTCGGTGGCCAGCGCGGGGTCGTGTGCGGTCAGCGCATCCATGCAGGCATCCTAGGCGCGAATCCGACTCCGGGACACGCCATGCCGACCGATCGCCGTCCGCCGTGGAAGAAGCCGCCGCCACCGTCGCGCGGCGGTGCCGCAGGGAAACTCTCGCCTGCGCAGATCGATGCGGCGCGTGCCCGTGCGGAAGCCAACGGCCGTCGGTATCCGAACCTGGTCGACAACATGTGGGCGATGCGGCAGCCGATCGGCGCGCCGGATCAGTCGTAGCGCATACGGCGGCGCATGCCGCCGTCGGCGACGATGTGCTCGCCCGTCACGAAGCCCGCCGCATCCGAGAGCATGAACACGGCCAGCGCGCCGATGTCCTCGGGGCGGCCGACCCGACCTGCCGGGTGCTGCGAGTGGTCGCGCCGCGTGAGCCTAGGCCGGTGGCGCGACGCCGGTTTCCGCCACGCTTCGGTCGGCACCCAGCCGGGGCTGATGCAGTTGACCCGCACGTCGGGCCCGGCACTGACGGCGAGCGCATGGGTCAGCGCGACGAGGCCGCCCTTCGCCGCCGCGTAGGCCTCGGTGTCGGGCTCGGACTGCAGCGCGCGGGTCGAGGCGATGTTCACGATGCCGCCCCGCGTGGCGCGCAGGGCCGGCAGTGCTTCGCGACTGCAGAGGAACGCGCCGGTCAGGTTCGTCGCGAGATAGCGGTTCCAGTCGGCCAGCGAAAGCCGTTCGATCGGCCCGCTGTGCGGATCGGCGATGCCGGCGTTGTTGATCAGGCCGTCGATGCGGCCGTACGTGCGCAGCGCCGCCTGCACGAACCGCTCGACCGAGGCCTCGCGCGCGACGTCGAGCCGTCGGAACATCGCCGCGGCGCCCGCCTTCCATTCGTCGAGGCAGGCGCCGCCGGCCTCGGCATCGGTATCGCCGACGACCACCGCACCGCCGGCCGCGAGCACGCATTGGGCGATGCCGCGGCCGATGCCCTGCGCGCCGCCGGTCACCAGCACGACCCGGCCGCGCAGCGGGGCGGGGTCCATGACGGGAATCGGCGGCGTCAGGCCCATCGTGGCTCTCGATGGCTCAGTGCAGGCGACCGAGGTCGTGGTCGAGGCGACGCTGAAGCTTCTTCGCCGCGCCCGAGATCGCCGCGGCGAGCGTATCGGCCTCGTCGGAGCAGGCGACCGGCGGGCGGCCCTCGAGCTTCGCCTCCAGCACGCAGTGCTTGTCGTTGCCGCCCTTCTTGTCGGCGTTCTTGTAGTGCAGGTGCACTTCGATGCGCGTCACCTGGTTTCCGAAGCGCTCCAGCAGGCTGTCGAGCGACTGGCGCACGTGGCGCTCCACCGACTCGTCGTTCTTGATGTGGTTGTCCGTATTGATCTCGATGTGCATGCGGTTCTCCTGTTCGACGCGACGAGGCTAGCGGCGTGCGCGTGTGCGCGCGGTCGGCCTGGCGTCAGTGCGGGGTGGAGGGCTTCGACGCCGCGCGTTCGGCATCGATGGCGCGGAAGATCGCTTCGGTCATCGGCGTCCACGTGCTCCAGGCGTGCTTGCCCGGCCGCACGATCACGTGGTCCTGCGGCAGCAGGCCCGCGACGAGCGGCATGCCCTCGCGGAGGTAGTCGTCTTCGCCGTAGCCGAGCCAGACGTTGCGGGCGCGCTCGGGCTCCTTGGACCAGGTTTTGAGATGCGCCCAGAGATCGCGCTGCCAGTCGTCCGCGGACGCGGGCTTCGCCGCCGCCGACCAGCGCGCGAGGCCGCCGGCCGCGCGGATCTCGTCGTGGATCGCGCGCTCGCCCGTGTACGGGGCGAGCAGGATCATGCCGTCGACCTGGCCCGGGTACATGCGGTCGTAGAGGATCTCGCCCATGCCGCCGAGCGAGGCGCCGACGATCCAGATTTCGGTGTAGGCACGGCGACGCGCGGGCAGCAGCACCTCGTCGTGCAGGCGCTGCGCGGCGCTGCGGTCGAGGTAGTAGGGCATCGACAACTCGGCGAACAGCACGTCCGCGTCGGGCCAGACCCGCTGGATCGCCTCGCCGACGCCGCTGCGGCGCATGGACTCGAGCCGGTCGCGGCGTCCCGGCAACACCACCACCAGCCGATGCGAGCCTTCGGTCGAAGGCAGCAGCGCGGTCGGCACCGGTCGTGCCGGATCGACACCGCGTGGAACACAGGCGAGCAGCGCGCTCGCGGCGAGGAGTGCGACGGACCAACGCAGAAGGCGCATGGAACCTCCATTCAGGTGCGACGAGTGTGGCGGGCCGCCGTGACAGGGCAGTGGAGAAACGGTCAACGGCGTCGTGCGGATGCATGCGTACACTTCATGCCATGTGCGGACGCGACACCTTCAAGGCGACCTGGGCCGAAGTGCAGGCGTTCTCGCGCCCCTTCGTGGTGGACGTCCCTGCGGAAGAGCCGGAGCCCACCTTCAATCGTGCCCCGACGCAGCGCGGCTGGGCCGTCGTGCCTCAGGGCGATGGCGAGGGCGGCCTCGTGCTGCCGATGCGCTGGGGCTTGCTGCCGCCGTGGGCGAAGGACACGCGGCTGGCCTACAGCACCATCAATGCCCGTCTCGACGGCATCGCCACGAAGCCGGCGTTCCGCAGCGCCTGGAAGTCGCGCCGCTGCCTGGTGCCCACCTCGGGCTACTACGAGTGGAAGCCGGTCGCCGGGGGCAAGCAACCGTTCTTCATCCATCCCGACAAGGCGCCCGTGATGTTCTTCGGCGGGCTGTTCGAGGCGCGGCCCGACGGCGCCGGCGGCGAACTGCTGACCTACAGCATCATCACCCGCGAGGCCGACCCGCACCTCGCCGGGATCCACGACCGCATGCCGCTGATGCTGCAGCCGGACGTGTTCGGCGACTGGCTGCGCGGCACGCCCGAGCAGGCGATGGAGATCGCACTCGCGTCGCCCGGCGTTCCGGTGGAGGCGTATCCGGTCGATCGCGCCGTGGGCAACGTCCGCAACGATCGCCCGTCGCTCATCGATCGGGTGCAAGCGGCGGTCGACTGAACACGGTCGGGCTGCATGAACAGGGGCATCCATCGTCGGATGTGTGACCGCTGCACGCAGCGACTCACACGCGCTTGATCGTGCGGTGACCACCATTGCCGGATCGTCGTACCGGATTCCGCAACCGTGCTGACCCCTGGACGACCCCGCACCGAACGGGGCCTGCCCTGGATCGCCTCCTCTTCGAAGGACAGCGAAATCCATCGGCTGCGTGGAATGGTGGCCGCGCTCGCGGCCATCGCCGAGCACCCCGGCAGCACCGAATCCTTCATCGAGTACGCGCTCGACAAGGTGGTGGAGGTCACGCGCGCCACGGGCGGCGTCGTGCTGCTCGACGGCGCCGAGGCGGGCATGGCGATCGCTTCCGCGCGCGGCCAGATGGCGCGCGTCGGCGTCGACGAATTCACCGGCGGGCAGACCCTCGCACGCGCCTGTATCGAAGCCGGCACGTGCATGCGCAGCGACGCGGCCGTCGGCGACGAGCGCATCGTCGGCGCGTCGCGCCGCACGAACTCGCTGCATGCGCTGATCGCCGCGCCGTTGTCCTACGGCGAGGAAGTGCTGGGCGTGCTCGAGGTCTGCTCGTCGGTCACGCATGCGTTCGACGACATCGACGCGCAGGCCGTCTCGCTCATCGGCAATGCGATGGGCGCGGCGCTCGGCCGGCAGCTCGCGCTGGAAGAGAACGCGCGCCTGCTGCGCCGCCTGCACGATGCGCTGCTCGACACGCAGGCGACGGCGCAGATGTACCAGGACGCCGCCTCGCTCGACGTGCTCACGGGGCTGCCCAACCGGGCGACGTTCGAAGCGCAGCTCGAAGCGGTCTGCGCGGCGCACCAGGGACAGCCCAACCGGTTCGGCCTGCTGTTCCTCGACCTCGACGGATTCAAGGAGGTCAACGACACCTATGGCCATGCGATGGGCGACGAAGTCCTCCGCGCGGCCGGCTCGGCACTGCGCGAGACGCTGCGCGACACCGACGTGGTCGCGCGCCTGGGCGGCGACGAGTTCGTCGTGTTGCTCACCACGCTGCGCGACGCGGACCGCGACGTGCGTTCGGTCGCCGACGCGGTGGAGGACGAGCTCGCGCGTCCGCGCGTGGTCAACGGCGTGCGCCTGCGCATCAAGTGCAGCGTCGGCTGGGTGATCCACGACGGCGAGGCCCACGCGGCGCAGATCCTTCACGCGGCCGACGAGCGCATGTACGAGCAGAAGCGCAAGCGCAGCCGTCGCTGACGCACGACCCCGCGCTCACGCCGCGGGGGCTATTCATCGCTCCGATGCGGCGCGCCCGCGACTTCGGAGACGACCATGCAGCATCCGCACTCGACCGCACGCTTCCTGGGCGCGACGGTCCTCGCCTTGTCGCTCGCCGCCTGCCGCGGGCAGGGTGGCAACGACACGCTCGCCGACGGCGCGGTCGATCGTCCGACGGCAAACAACGGCTCGACCGGGGTCGGCCCGGGCGCACCGCCGGTGGATTCCGCTGGGCCGGGCGAGGGCAACAGCGCGTCCATGTCGGCCGCCAGCCCGCAGGGCGCGCCCAGCGGCGCGACCACGCTCACCCTCGCGCAGGGCGCCAAGGGCCCGTACCTGACCAACTCGGCCGGCAACGCGATGTACTTCGTCGAAGGCGACACCGACGGCGGCAAGTGCACCGGGCCGTGCCTGCAGACATGGCCGCCGGTGACGGTCACCGACCAGCTGCCGATGGGCGCGGCCGGCCTGCAGGGCGCCAAGATCGCGACGATCACGCGCGCCGACGGCGCGCGGCAGGTCACATTCGAGGGGCACCCGCTGTATCGCTACGCGGCCGACGCCGGCGCGGGGCAGGCCAACGGCGACGGGCTGAAGGACAAGTTCGGCACCTGGCATCTCGCCGCCCCGAGCGCGGCGGTGGCACCTGCGGGGCCGAGCGGCGCCGCTGCGAACGGGACGGGCAGCGCGACGGCCGCGCCCGCGTCCGGCGGCAAGACCCCGGGCTGAGGCCGGTGGCGACGGCCGGCGAAGCGCCGGCCGTCAGCCGAAGGCGCGACGCGGTGCGGCCGGCTCGAAGTGGATGGCGCTGCGGCCCGCGGGCGAGAGGCAGCGATCCCAGGCGCTCTGCAGCAGGCCCTTGGCGTACAGGTCGTCCTCGAGCTGCTTGTCGATCTTGGCGCGTCCATCGACGGCCAACAGGCGAAGCGCCGCCAGTTCGCGCGGGCTGAGAAGCGTCGGCTGCGTGAAGTGGTTCATGGTCGGGCTCCCTTGCTCGGTGGCCAGTCTGGAGCCCGCGGAGTTCAAGGCCGCGTGAAAATCACGGCCGCCGCCCGTCGGCCGGACGAGCGGCCCCAACGGGCGGTTCCACGGCCGGCCGGACTGTCGCCGGGCCGGGTGAGACGTCAGTCGCCGAGCACCAGAATGAAGGGGCCGAGCTGCGAGGTCATCGAGACCAGCACGTGCATGCCGTCGTCGAGCGCACTCATCGGCGTCTCGAAATCCGGCGGCTCCGCCCGGTAGCTCGCGTCCTCGGGAAGGCTGTCCTTCACGACGTAGCCCATCAGCACGTTCACGAACTCGCCGAGCGCGTCGCGGGCGAGTTCCTCGTCGCAGGCCTCGGGCGGGATCGACAGGAACGCCTGCGCGATCGCATGCATGGTCGCAGCCTCGCAGGCCACGCCGATCGCGAGCGGACGCTCGGCGGCGACGCGCACGAGCGCGAGCGCATCGACGCGGTGCGGATTCGCGGGGTCGGCAACGCTGGAGAACTGGCACTGCGTGCGCAGCAGGCGCGGGAAGAGCTTGTTGCAGGTGGCGATCGAATTGCCGACGCGCCGGCCCAGCTGGTGCGTGGCGACCATCGCATCGAGCGAACGCATCGCATCGTCGCGCTCGCCGGCGTGGTCGCGCAGTTCGGCTTCGAGCCGCTCGCGGTCGAGGAAGCCTTCCTCGACGAGGATCTCGCCGAACAGCTTGCGGCGCGACTTCTGCTCGTCGAGCAGCGAGGCGACCTCGTCGGAGGTCAGCAGGCCCATCGATTGCGCGATGTCGCCGAAGCGCTTGTCCTCGCGACGCTGGCGCTCGTTGACCGCTTGCGCCTGGTCGGCGCTGAGCATGCCGCGCTCGCAGGCGAGTTCGCCGAGCGCCGGGTTCGAGACGCGCTGGACTTCCAGTGCGCGCAACAGCTGCGCCGCATCGATGACGCCCTTTTCCAGCAGGAACTGGCCGAAGAACTTGGCTGCCATGGTCGCGGGCCTCAGGCGGTGACTTCGGCGAGCACGCGCGAGAGCGTGTCGCGGTCGATCGGCTTCTGCAGGTAACTCTTGGCGCCCATCTTCAGGCACTGCTCGATGTCGTTCTGCGCGCCGAGCGAGCTGAGCACGATGACCTTCGCGGCCGGATCGAGTTCGAGCAGGCGCTTGAGCGCGGCCTTGCCGTCCACCTTCGGCATCACGAGGTCGAGCAGCACGACGTCGGGCTTCAGGGCGAGGTACTGCTCGACCGCCCTGACGCCGTTGTCGGCTTCACCGGCGAGCGCGTAGCCGCAGGCATCGAGCTGCTGCGCGGTGAGCATGCGCAGCGCGCGGGAGTCGTCGCAGAGGAGAACGGAAGGACGTTCGCTCATCGGGGTTTCCTGGCACGCATCCGGCGCGCGCATCCGTCGGGAACGAACATCGTCCCTCGCGATCCCTATCGGCGTGCCTAGCGCTTCCTTGAGGGCTCAGCGGGCGAGCCAGCGGACGGCCGCGCGGCCGGCGCGGAGGCCGCTCGCGAAGCAGGCGGTGAGCAGGTAGCCGCCGGTCGGCGCCTCCCAGTCGAGCATCTCGCCCGCGACGAACGTCCCCGGTCGCGTGCGGAGCATGAGCCCGTCGTCGAGCATCTCGCCGCGCACGCCGCCGGCGGTGCTGATCGCCTCGGCGAGGGGGCGCGCCGACCGCAACCGCAGCGGCAGGCGCTTGAGGGTGGCGGCCAGGCGGGCCGGGTCGTCGGGCAGGGGCACGCCGAGCGCCTCGTGCAGCAGCCCGGCCCGGACCGCGTCGATGCCCGCCTGCCGCCGCAGGTGCTCGGACAGGCTGCGCCGGCCGCGCGACCGGGCGAGCGCCGCTTGCAGCGCATCGACGTCGCGGCCCGGGACGAGGTCCAGCATCAGCACGGCCTCGCCGTCGCGGGCGATCGTGTCGCGCAGGTCCGCGGCGAGCGCATACACCAGGCTGCCCTCGATGCCGTGGGCGCTCACCACGCACTCGCCCTGCAGGCGTCGGGGCTGCCCGTCGATGTCCGTCCAGTGCGCCACCAGCGGCTTCAACGGCGCACCGGCGAAGCGCGATGCGAAGTGCGGCGTCCACGCGACATCGAACCCGCAGTTGGCGGGCTTCAACGGCGCCACGTCGACGCCGGCTGCCTCGAACGGCGCCACCCACGCCCCGTCGGAGCCCAGCTCCGGCCAGCTCGCGCCGCCGAGGGCAAAGACCGTGGACGACGCGTCGAAGATCCGCGGCCCGTCGGGCGCGTCGAACGCGAGCGCGCCGTCGTCCGTCCAGCCCGTCCAGCGGTGGTGCACGTGGATGCGAACGCCGGATTCGCGCAGTCGGCGCACCCAGCCGCGCAGCAACGGCGCGGCCTTGAGGTCGACCGGGAACACGCGGCCCGACGAGCCGACGAACGTCTCGACGCCGAGCCCGCGCGCCCAGTCGCGCAGTGCATCGCCATCGAAGTCGTCGAGCCAGGCGCCGACCTCGGCCGTGCGTTCCCGGTAGCGCGCGTCGAACGCGGGCCGCGGTTCGCCGTGGGTGAGGTTGAGCCCGCCCTTGCCGGCGATCAGGAACTTGCGGCCCACCGAGCCCTTCGCCTCGAAGACGTCGACCTCGACGCCCGCCGCGCGCGCGACCTCCGCGGCCATCAGGCCGGCGGGGCCGCCGCCGACGATTGCGAGGCCGGGGAGTCGGGTCGTTGCTGGCGGCATTCGGGACGGCGTTCGCGGGACGGCCGCACAGGATGCCTGCACCCGCGGCCGCC
>NZ_BAAGAB020000078.1:0-10368 GCF_047159895.1 Lysobacter xanthus | reverse complement strand
CCCGCCGATACCCGCCGCTGGATCCGCGACGCGCGGCCGTCGGGCCTCGTCGATGACGCGCATGTCCGCAGCACCCGCGGGCGCGTGGACGTGGACGCGCGGCTCGCGTCGGTCGGCTTCGACCGCGTCGGGACGGCGCCGGGCCTGCGTGGCATCGCGGGCCGACTGGCGGGCGACGCGGACGGCGTCAGCATCGAGTTCGAACCCAAGAGCGCCGTGCGCTTCAGCTGGCCGCAGGCGTTCGGGCCCGACCACGTGGTGCGGCTGACGGGCAGCGCGGGCGCGTGGCGCGACGGCGGCGGCTGGCGCGTCGCCACGCGCGGTCTGCACGTCGCCGGACAAGGCTACTCGGCGGATGCGCGCGGCGGGCTGCAGTGGCAGGGCGACGGCACACGACCCTTCATCGATCTCGCGATCGACATCGGCGCGACGCAGGTGCCGGTCGCCAAGCGCTTCTGGGTGCGCGACCGGATGGCGCCCACCGTGGTCGCCTGGCTCGACAGCGCGCTCCTCGGCGGACGCGTGGAGCGGGGCCGCGCGGTGGTGGTGGGCGACCTCGACGATTGGCCGTTCCGCGGGCACGAGGGCGTCTTCGAGGCGCGCGCGCACGTCGCCGGCGGGGTCGTGAAGTTCCAGCCCGACTGGCCGGCCGCCGAGGATGTGGACGCCGACCTCGTGTTCACCGCCACCGGCTTCGACATCGACGGCAGCGGCCGCGTCGGCCAGGTGCGCCTGCCGGCGCTGAAAGCGTCCATCGACCACTACGGTGTCGGCGCCCTGACCGTGCAGGCCAGCGGCGATACCGACGCCGCGCGCCTGCTGGACATCGTCCGCGCCAGCGGCCTGCGCAAGCTGCAGCCGGAGACCATTGACGCGCTCTCGGCGAGCGGGCCGGCCCACGTGGACTTCGGGCTCGAGATGCCGCTCGGCCACCACGGTCCGCTCAAGATCGACGGTGGCGTCGTGCTGAAGGGCGCGACGCTCGCCGACCGTCGCTGGAACCTGCGCTTCGACGACGTGCGCGGGCCCGCGCGTTACGACCTGCGCGGCTTCACCGCCAACGACCTCGACGCGCGCCACGACGGCCAGGCGAGCCGCCTGTCGCTGCGCGCTGGCGAAGGCCACGTGCGCACCGCGACGAATGCGTTCGAGGGCGATGTCGCGGCGAGCTTCGACATCGACGACCTTCTGGCCCGCGCGCCCGAGATGGGCTGGCTTTCGCCGTACGTGGCGGGGCGCTCGGCCTGGACCGTCGGCATCGTCGTGCCGCGCACGGCGCCGGGGAAGCCCGCGGCCGCGCGGCTGCAACTGCGCAGCCAGCTCGCCGGCACGTCGCTCGACCTCCCGGCACCCCTGCGGAAGCCGGCATCGCAGTCGCTGGCGGCGAGCGTGGACACGCCCCTGCCGCTCGGCAGCGGCGAGATCAACGTCGCGCTGGGCGAACTCGTCGCCGTGCGTGCGCGCAGCGATCGCGGCCGCACCGGCGTGCGCGTCGTGCTCGGCGATGATCGGGTCGACGAAGCCGCGCCCGCGTCGGGGCTGGTGGCGACGGGCCGCGCCGCGCAGCTCGATGCACTCGACTGGATCGCCTTCGTGCAGGGCGGCGGCAGCGGTTCGTCGTCGGGCGGCGGTGCCGGTGGCCTTTCGCTGCAACGCATCGACGTCACGACGCCGCGGCTCGCGATGCTCGGCGGCCAGTTCGGCGAAACACGCCTGCAGGTCCAGCCGCTGCCGGGCGGCGCTCTGGCGGTGCGCGCGGACGGCGCCACGTTGTCCGGAACGGTCAACGTCCCGGATGCCGGCCCGGTCACGGGCCGCTTCGCCCGCGTGTTCTGGAAGAGCAACCCGGCGAGCTCGTCCGCAAGCGCGCGTACGACGCCGACCACGGTCGCGCCGACGGTTACCAGCGCCGCGCGACGCCCGCAGGCGGGCACGCGCGCGGTCGTATCGCCCGCGACGGTCGATCCCGCGAAGGTTCCCGCGCTGTCGCTCGACGTGGACGACCTGCGCATGGGCAGCGCCTCGCTCGGCGCCGCGCGCTTCCGCTCGCATCCGACGGCCGCCGGGCTCGTTCTCGATGAATTCAATGCGCGCAGCCGCGGCCATCGCGTCGATGCCTCGGGCGAATGGACCGGGCGGGGCACTGCGGCGCGCACGCGCATCGCCGCGATCGTCTCCAGCAACGACTTCGGCGGCCTGCTGGACGGCTTCGGTTTCGGCGGCCGCATCGGCGGCGGCAAGGGCGATGCGAAGTTCGACGCGAACTGGACCGGCGCGCCGTCCGACTTCGCGCCGGGCACGCTGCAGGGCAGCCTGGTGCTCGATGCGCGCGACGGGCGGCTGCTCGGCGTCGAGCCCGGTGCCGGCCGCGTCCTCGGCCTGCTGAGCCTCGCGGAACTGCCGCGGCGGCTCACGCTCGACTTCGGCGACTTCTTCGCGAAGGGCTTCAGCTTCAACCGACTCGGCGGCAACGTCCGCTTCGGCGCGGGCCTCGCGCGCACGGACGACTTCGCGATCAAGGGCCCGGCCGCAGAGATCCGCATCCGTGGCGCCGCCAACCTGCGCCAGCAGACCTTCGACCAGACGATCGAAGTGCGTCCGAAGGCCGGCAACCTGCTCACCGCGGTCGGTGCGATCGCCGGTGGCCCGGTCGGCGCGGCGATCGGCGCCGCCGCCAGCGCGGTGATGTCGAAACCGCTCGGGCAGATCGGCGCGAAGACGTACCGGGTGACCGGTCCGTGGGCGGAGCCGAAGGTCGAGGTCATGACGCGCGACCAGACGCGCACGCTCGCGGCGACGCCTCCGGCCGGTTGAGGTCGCTCACGGCACGCCGCATATAGTCGGCGACGCCCCACCTTCCTTGGATCCTCGATGACGACTTCGCTGCAGACCGCCGAATCCCGCCTGCTCACGCCCGCGGGCCTCGATCTCGCGTCGCTGGACGGCGCGCTGGGTGCGCTGCTGGCGCCGGGGATCGACTTCGGCGACCTCTACTTCCAGCACGCGCGACGCGAGAGCTGGACGGTGGAGGACGGCATCGTCAAGGACGGCGCGCATTCGATCGAGCAGGGCGTCGGCGTGCGTGCGATCAGTGGCGAAAAGACCGGCTTCGCGTACTCCGACGAGATCGACGCACGCTCGCTGCTCGATGCCTCGACCTCCGCGCGTGCGATCGCGAAGGGCACGGTCGCGGGCGAGATGCAGGCGGGCGGTCGGCCGCTCGTGCGCGGCACCGGTCGCGCCCTGTATGCCGCCTTCGATCCGATCGATGCGATGGCGAACGCGACGAAGGTCGAGGCGCTGCGACGCGTCGACCGCATGCTGCGTGCCGCGGATCCGCGCGTGAAGCAGGTGACGGTGAGCCTGTCCGGCGGCGTCGACACCGTGCTGGTCGCGCGCAGCGACGGCCACGTTGCGGGCGACGTTCGTCCGCTGGTGCGGCTCAACGTGCAGGTGATCGTCGAGCACAACGGGCGCCGCGAGCAGGGCTACGCCGGAGGCGGCGGGCGTTACGGCTACGCGGAGCTGCTGGAAGGCGAGCGCCCCGAGCGCATCGCGCGCGAGGCGCTGCGACAGGCGCTGGTGAACCTCGAGGCGGTCGATGCGCCGGCGGGCGTGATGCCCGTCGTGCTCGGCAGCGGCTGGCCGGGGGTGCTGCTGCACGAGGCGGTCGGCCACGGGCTGGAGGGCGACTTCAACCGCAAGGGCACGTCGACGTACGCGGGTCGCATCGGCCAGCGCGTGGCGTCGCCCGGCGTCACGATCGTCGACGACGGCACGCTCGAAGG
Organism: Lysobacter xanthus; assembly: GCF_047159895.1. Lineage (NCBI taxonomy): Bacteria > Pseudomonadati > Pseudomonadota > Gammaproteobacteria > Lysobacterales > Lysobacteraceae > Lysobacter > Lysobacter xanthus. The sequence goes on along the minus strand of NZ_BAAGAB020000078.1, from coordinate 6,580 downwards.
CCGCCGCGGATCGCTCAACATCGACGACGAGGGCCAGCCGACCAACTGCACGACGCTGATCGAGGACGGCGTGCTCGTGGGCTACATGCAGGACAGCCTCAACGCGCGGCTGATGGGCATGGCCCCGACCGGCAACGGCCGCCGCGAATCCTTCGCACACCTCGTCATGCCGCGCATGACCAATACCTACATGCTCGCCGGCCCGCACGATCCCGAGGAGATGATCCGCTCGCTCAAGCGCGGCTTGTACGCCGTGAATTTCGGGGGCGGCCAGGTCGACATCACGTCGGGCAAGTACGTGTTCTCGGCGACCGAGGCCTACATGATCGAGGACGGCCGCGTCACCACGCCGGTCAAGGGCGCGATGCTGATCGGCAACGGCCCGGAGACGATGCAGAAGGTGCGCATGATCGGCAGCGACCTCGCGCTCGACGAGGGCGTGGGCGTCTGCGGCAAGGACGGGCAGAGCGTGCCGGTCGGCGTCGGCCAGCCGTCGCTGCTGATCGACGGCCTCACCGTGGGCGGCACGAAGGCCTGAGGCTCCGCGCCGTGCGACCTCATTCGTCGCTGTCGTCGAGCCCGGTGTCGTCGCCGTCGTCGGCGTCGCTGCCGCCGAGGATCACGCCGCGCAGCTCGCGGAAGAGCTCTCGGAAGGCGCGCGGCGGCTTGCCGCGCTTCTGCTCGTCATGGGCATTGCGCACGAGCTGGCGCAGGCGCTGGCGGTCGCCCGCCGGGTGTTCGTCGAGCAGTTCCGCGAGCGCTTCGTCGCCGCCGTCGAGCAGCTTCGCCCGCCAGGCTTCGACGCGATGCAACGCCGCGGCTTCCGCGCGCGAGGCGTCGCTCTTCTCGTCGAGCGCGTCGCGCATCGCCTGCAGCTCCTCGTCGTCGAGCTTGCGCATCTGCTTGGCGAGGAACGCCAGCTGGCGCTTGCGCGCGATGTTGGCGGTGATGCGTCGCGTGTCCTCGATGTGCGGCAGCGTCGCCTCGGGCACCGGGACGCGGGAGAGCTGCGTCGGCGTCAGCTCGACGAGCGCCTTGGCCAGTTCCAACACGTCCAACGCCGCGCGCCGCTGCTGGCTGCGGCTGGGGCTACGGAATTCACCGGTTTCTTCGTCGCGACCGCGCATCGTCATCATCCCGCGCGCGACCGGGGCCGCCACGCATCGAACCGTCCGCGGAACGCGCGGACACGAGCCCGGAAGGATAAGACATTGAACGCGATCGCCACTTCGCCCGCCCTGCACGACGACAGCACCGAGCGTCTGGAGGCCCTGTCGGGGCTGTCGCAGCGCCTGCTGGACCTCGCCCGCGCCCGCGGCGTGACGCAGGCCGAGGTCAGCTGCTCGGAGGAGGCGGGGCTGAGCGTCAACGTGCGAATGGGCGAGGTCGAGACGGTGGAATCCACCCGCGACCGCGGCATCGCGGTCACCGTCTACTTCGGCCAGCGCAAGGGCAGCGCCAGCACGGCCGACCTGCGCGAGGAGAGCCTGGTCGCGACGGTCGAGCAGGCGTGCGCGATCGCGAAGTACACCGAGGACGACCCGGCCGCCGGCCTCGCCGACGCCGCGCTGATGGCGCGCGAGCTCGGCGAATTCGACAGCTGGCATCCGTGGGCGATCGACGCCGACCGCGCGATCGACCTTGCGCTCGCCTGCGAGCAGGCCGGCCGCGATGCGGATGCGCGCGTGGAGAATTCGGACGGCGCCTCGCTGTCGAGCGGCCGAAGCCTGTCGGTCTACGCGAACTCGCACGGCTTCGTCGGTGGCGACCGCAGCACGCATCACTCGCTCGGTTGCGCGCTGATCGCGGGGCGCGGCGATGCGATGCAGCGCGACGGCTGGTACACGTTCGGGTTGGCGTCGGCGGATCTCGAATCGCCGGTGGCGGTCGGGCGCCGCGCCGCGGAGCGCGCGGTCGGGCGACTCTCGCCCCGTACGCTGAAAACCGGCGAGTACCCGGTGGTGTTCGCGGCGGAGATGGCGCGGTCGCTGATCGGCCACCTGATCGGCGCGGTGTCGGGCGGCGCGCTCTACCGCGGCGCGAGCTTCCTCGTCGACAGCCGCGGCCAGAAGCTGTTTCCGGACTGGTTCTCGATCATCGAACGCCCGTTCGTGCAGCACGGCCTGCGCTCGGCCGCATTCGATGCCGAGGGCGTCGCCACGCGCGAATCGGCGCTCGTGTCCGCCGGCGTGCTCGAGCGCTACGTGCTCGGCAGCTACTCGGCGCGCAAGCTGGGCCTCGAGACCACGGCCAATGCCGGCGGCGTGCACAACCTCGACGTGTCCGCCAATGCGGGCGGGCTCGACGACGTGCTGGCGCGGATGGGCACCGGCCTGCTCGTCACCGAGCTCATGGGCCACGGTGCGAACACCACGACGGGCGACTACTCGCGCGGCGCCGCGGGCTTCTGGATCGAAAACGGAGTGCCGCAGTATCCGGTGGACGGCGTCACGGTCGCCGGCCACCTGCGTTCGATGTTCGAGCGCATCGAGGCGGTCGGCAGCGACGTCGACCGACGCTCGCACGTGCGCACGGGTTCGATCCTCGTCGGCCGAATGACGGTGGCGGGCGAATCGACCGATGGCGGTTGACGCGCCCTTCACGGAGCGCGAGAGTGCGGACTGCCAACGCGCGTCCCGCGCAGGAGTAGCCCATGAGTGACATCAACGATTCCCCGGCCGGCGCCAGCGAAACGCCGCCGCCGTACTCGCAGCCGTCGCCGACGCCGGCCGCCGCGGCAACGCATGCCAGCGGGATTTCCGCGGACGAGCGGCAGTGGGCGATGTTCGCGCACCTGTCGGCGCTCGTCGGCGGCATCGTGACCGCCGGCTGGGCCGCGAGCCTCGGCTGCATCATCGGTCCGCTCGTGATCTGGATGATGAAGAAGGAGACGATGCGGTTCGTCGACGACCAGGGCAAGGAAGCGCTGAACTTCAACATCACGGTCGGCATCGTGTTCCTTGTGCTGTTCGTGCTGACGTTCGTGACGCTGGGCATCGGCATCCTGCTCACCGGCCCGCTGATGCTGATCGTCGGCCTGGCGTGGCTCGTCGTCACGATCATTGCCGCGATCAAGGCGAACGAGGGCGTCGCGTACCGGTATCCCTTCGCGCTGCGCCTCGTGAAGTAATCGAGTCACTCGTATTGCGAAAAAGCCCGGCGATGCCGGGCTTTTTCTTTGCGCGACGTGTTGGCGCTCAGTGCGTGCGCGCGACCGCGTAGTCGCCGAGCCCGCGCAAGGCATCGGCACGCGAATCGAACCCGGCGAGCGCCGCCGCCATGCGTCCGCGCAATGTGGCGAGCCGGGATCTCGAGGCGTCGAGACCGAGCAGCGCGGGAAACGTCGCCTTGTCCTGCGCGGCGTCCTTGCCGGCGGTCTTGCCCAGCTGGGCGGTGTCCGCTTCGACGTCGAGGATGTCGTCGCGCACCTGGAAGGCGAGGCCGAGGGCGTCGGCGAAGTCGTCGAGCCTGGCGAGGGCCTGCGCATCGGCGCGGCCGCACAGCGCGCCCATCCGGACCGCCGCGCGGATGAGCGCGCCGGTCTTCAGCGCATGCAGGCGCTCGAGCGCGTCGACGTCCACCGCGGCGCTGCGGCCCGTGGCTTCGAGGTCCAGCGCCTGGCCGCCGCACATGCCGGCCCCGCCCGCGGCGGCGGCGAGCGTGCGGACCAGCTCGACCGCGACGTCCGCGGGCACCGGCGCATTGGTCAGCACGTCGAAGGCGAGCGCCTGCAGCGCATCGCCCGCGAGGATCGCCGTCGCCTCGTCGAAGGCGACGTGCACGGTGGGCTGGCCGCGGCGCAGGGCGTCGTCGTCCATGGCCGGAAGGTCGTCGTGGACGAGCGAATACGCGTGGACGAGTTCGACCGCGACGCCCGCGGCGATCGACGCGGCCTCGTCGGCGTCGAACAGCGCGCCACTGGCCAGCGACAGCAGCGGGCGCATGCGCTTGCCGCCGAGCAGCACGGCATGGCGCATGGCGGCCTGCAGGCGGGGCGGGGCGGGAGTCGTCGCGAGCGCCTTCGCCAGCGCGGCGTCGATGCGGCCGCGCCAGGCGTCCAGGCGCGGGTCAGGCATCGGGCGCAGACGCGTCCGGGTACGCCTGTGCCGAGGCCGGATCCTGGGGATCGGTAAGCAGGCGAACCCGCATCTCCGCGTCTTCCAGCGCCGTCTGGCAGCGGCGGTAGAGGCCGACACCCTCCTCGTAGGCCGCGAGCGACTCGTCGAGGCTCATCTCGCCCTGTTCCATGCGTTCGACCAGCCGTTCGAGCGAATCGAGCGAGCGCTCGAAGTCGGCGACGGGGGACGGCTCGGGGGTGTCTTTGCGCGGCATGGCGGAAGTGTGGCGGCGGTCGCGGGGCAGGGTCAATGCAGTGTCGCGCAACCCGCGTGGCGCGCGGGTGAGCCGCTCAGGCACCCGGCGGGCGCGTCCAGACGAGGCGGGCACCGCGCGCGACGAGCCAGTCGGCGAAATCCGCCGAGGTCGCGACGTCGCCTGCGGCCAGGACGTGGCCTTCGACGATCAGGAGCGGCAGGTGCGCGCGCGTCCACGGCGGGACGCGCAGCGCCTGCAGCACGTGCTTGAGCGCGTGCCGATGCGGGCGGCCCGGCAGCCGGATGCGTTCGCCGCCGCGGCGCCCCGTCACGCGGGTTCCCGACGGCAGTCCGACGGCTGGCGCGAGTTCGAGCCGGCCGCCGTCCGGGAGGTCGAGCGGGGCGAGGCCGTCCCAGGCGCGGTCGAACGCCGGGTCGAGCGCCGTCGCCGGACGCAGCGCATGCAGGCGACCGTCCCAGGCCCGCACGGAGGCGCCGCTCCAGTCGAACCGCGCGGTGGAGTCCGGCCGCGCGGTCATGAGGTCCGCCTCGATCCGGGCGACCCCGCGCCCGGGCAGCGGCGGCAGGCCGCAGGCGTCGATCCAGCACCGCAGGACGCGTGCCCGACGCGCCGGGGGCAATGCCGTCAGCTCGGCGATCGACAGCGTGTCGGTGCCTTCGACGGTGCACCGCTGGAGGGACGCGCGGTCCTCGCCGTCGAGGAGCGTCGAGGCCGCATCGGAAAGCGCGGCCGATCGTGCGAGCGCCGCATCGGCCTGCGGCCAGCGCTCGCGCAGGAGAGGCATCAGGCGCGTGCGCAGGAACGTGCGGTCGAAGCGCGCGTCGTCATTTGCCGGATCTTCGATCCAGTGCAGACCGTGCGCCTCGGCGTAGGCGCGCAATGCTTCGCGCGGACAGGCGAGCAGCGGTCGCCAGAGGTGCGCGTGGCCGAATGCGCGCCAGGTGCGCATGGCGCGCAGGCCCTCCGGACCCGAGCCCCGCAGGGCGCACAGCATGAAGGTTTCCGCCTGGTCGTCGCGGTGATGGGCGAGGGCGACGATGTCGCCGGGCGCGGCGGCCTCGCGCAGCGCGGCATGGCGCGCACGACGCGCCGCAGCTTCGATGCCGTCGCCTGCCGGCGAGACGGCGACGCGCACCGTGGTCAACGGCACGTCGAGCATCGCGCATGTGTCCCCGCAGCGCCGTGCCCACGTCGGCGCGTCGGGATGCAGGCCGTGGTCCACATGCACCGCGTGCACGCGTCCGCGCAGCGACGCGTCCGTGGCGAGCCGATGCAAAAGGGCCGTCGAGTCGAGGCCACCGCTGAAGCCCACGACGATGCGTGCGTCCGGTCTGTCGAGCGCAGGCGAGAGGTCGAGGTCGAGCGCGACGGGCATCGCCGCATGCTAAGCGAGGCGGGTGCGAGGCGCGCGGGGAGTCGGCACACTGCGCGCACGGAGGAAACGCATGAACGTTCGTCACTGGATCGTCGCCGCCGCGCTCGCGGCCTGCGTGCTGGCACCGCTCGCCGTGGTGGCGGTCTACGTCGCCAATCCGGCGGGTGCACGCTCGATGGATCCGCGCGAGCGGCTCCTCGGCATCGGCGTCTACCGCGTGCCGAGCCGGTCCATGCAGCCCACGCTCGAACCCGGCAGCGTGGTGGTGGCACGCGTCGGCGAGGCCGCGACACGCGAGCTCCGCCGCGGCGACCTCGTTGTCTTCGCGCCGCCGCATCATCCCGAGCAGGTCTGGCTCAAGCGCGTCATCGGCCTGCCCGGCGACGAGGTGGAAATCCGCGACGGCACGCTGTTCGTCAACGGGCGGTCGACGCCGGAGCCCTACGTCTCTACGGAAAACGCCACCCAGCCGTATTCACGCGTTCACCCGCCGACCACCGTCCCACCCGGCCGTCTGTTCGTGCTGGGCGACAATCGCGACAACAGCGAGGACAGCCGCTTCTGGGGATTCGCCGACCTCGATTGGGTCCGCGGCCGCGTGACGCGCTGACTCAGGCGGCTTCGTACGCGCCGTACCCGCGCAGGCGTCGGTAGCGGCCCTCGACGAGCGCGTCGGGCGAGAGCCCTTCCAGCGCGTCGAGCTCGTTCATCAGCACGGTCTTGAGGCGGATCGCCATCTGCTGCGGATTGCGGTGCGCGCCGCCCGTGGGCTCGCGCACCACCTTGTCGACGAGCCCGAGCGAATGCAGGCGTCGCGCGGTGAGGCCCAACTGCTCGGCCGCGTCCTTCGCCTTGTCGGCCGACTTCCAG
>NZ_BAAGAB020000077.1:0-10396 GCF_047159895.1 Lysobacter xanthus | reverse complement strand
GGGCGCTTCCCGCCCGGCTTCCCGGTCGGGCGCGTGCTGGCGCTGCGTCCCGACGAGAGCCGCGCCTTCCTCGAGGGCGAGGTGCGCCCTGCCGCGCAACTCGACCGCGGCCGCGAAGTGCTGCTGCTGCGCTCGAACCGTGTCGACCTGCCGCCGCCGCCCCCGCCGCCGGAATCGACGGCGACGCCGCCCGCTGGCGGCCTGCCCGCCACCCCGTCCGGTGCGCCTGCTGCAACGGCCACGACCGCGCCCGCGACCACGCAGCCCGCGATGCCGCCGGGCGTGGGCCCGACCACGACGCCCGCAACGCCTGCGGCCCCCGTTGGCCTCGCCGACCGCCCGCCGATCGACGCCGATCCGCGCGCGGGCGCGCCCGTTGCGCCCGCGCGCACCGGGCCGGCGCCCGCACCGCTGCCGACGGAGCGTCGCTGATGCGCTCGTTTCCGCGCTGGATCGTCTACGCGAGCCTCGCCGCCGCGCTCGCGCTCGGCCTGCTGCCGTTGCCGGTCGCGCTGCAGCCCGCGCGACCGTTCTGGCTCGCGCTGGTGCTCGCGTACTGGCTGATCGAGGACCCCGACCGCATCGGCCTCGGCTTCGCGTTCCTCGTCGGCCTCATCGCCGACGTGGTCTTCGGCTCGCTGCTCGGCGAGCAGGCGCTGCGGCTGGTGATCCTCGCCTTCATCGTGCAGCGCTTCCGCGCACGCATGCGCTTCTTCCCGCTGTCGCAACAGGCGCTCACGCTCGGCGCGCTGCTGGTCAACGACCGCATCGTGAGCGCGGGCCTGCACATCGCGCTTCGCGAGCCGACGCTGCCGTGGAGTTACTGGATCGCGCCCGCCATCGGCATGCTGATGTGGCCGCCAGTCTTCCTCGTGCTCGACGGCCTGCGCCTGGGCCGGTGGCGGCGGCGATGAGGGCGCGTCGATGGCGCTGATCCGCCGGCGCCCGCGCCGCCTCAAGAACGCCGGTGCCGAGGCGGCGCAGTTCCGCGCGCGCGCCTTCGTCGCGATGCTGGGGGTGACCGGCGCACTGGTCGGGCTCGCCGGCTGGTACTTCCGCCTGCAGGTGGTGCAGCACGAGGACTTCGCCACGCGCTCGGAGGAGAACCGCCTCAAGCTGCAGCCGATCGTGCCGGGCCGTGGCCTGATCTACGACCGCCGCGGTCGCATCCTCGCCGACAACGTGCCGGCCTGGCGGCTCGACGTGACGCCGAGCGTGGCGGGCGATCCGGCGAGGTGGCTGCCGGGCCTTGCGCAGCGCGTCGCGCTCGCGCCGGAGGACATCGAGCGCTTCCAGGACGCGCGTCGCGCCTCGCGCGGCTTCAAGCCGATCACGCTGAAGATGCGTCTCACCGACGAGGAGGCCGCGCGCTTCGCGGTCGACCGCTGGCGCTATCCCGGCATCGAGATCGTGTCGTACCTCAATCGCCGCTATCCCTACGGCGAACTCACCGCTCACGTGATCGGCTACGTCGGCCGCGTCGACGTGGCCGATGCGAAGAGCCTCGGCCCGGGTTTCGAGGCGCTGACGCACATCGGCAAGACCGGCCTCGAGCGCGCGTACGAGACGCAGCTGCGCGGGAAGATCGGCTACGAGAAGGTGGAGACGAACGTCGAGGGGCGCCCGCTGCGCACCGTGGGGCGCGTGCCTGCGCAACCGGGCACGGACCTGCGCCTGTCGATCGACATCGACCTCCAGCAGGCGATGGTGACCGCCTTCGGCGACATGGACGGCGCCGCGGTGGCGGTCGATCCGCGCACCGGCGACGTGCTCGCGATGGTCTCGCTGCCGTCGTACGACGCGAACCTGTTCGTCAACGGCATCACGCACAAGCACTACAAGGCGCTGACGACCAATCCGTCGCGCCCGTTGTTCAACCGCCCCGTGCTGGGCGGCGGCCCGCCCGGCTCGACGATCAAGCCGCTGGTGGGCCTGGCCGGCCTCGACAGCGGTCTGCGCACGCCGGAGTCCGCCGTGTTCTCCACCGGCGAGTTCCACATCCCCGGGCAGAAGCGCGGCTATCGCGACGCGCACGGCGCGGCCGGCTGGACGGACCTCAAGAAGTCGATCGCGCAGTCGGTCAACTACTACTACTACAAGCTCGCCTACGACATGGGCATCACGAAGTTCGACAGCTACATGCGGCTGTACGGCTTCGGGCAGAAATCCGGCATCGACCTGCTCGGCGAGAACGTCGGCATCGTGCCGTCGCCGGAATGGAAGGCGAAACGCAGCAAGGACTCGTGGTACGCGGGCGAGACGGTGATCGCCGGCATCGGGCAGGGCTACTGGATCGCGACCGTGCTGCAGCTCGCGCGCGGCACCGCCGCGCTCGCGAACGGCGGTGCGCTGCATCCGCTGCACCTCGTGATGGCCACGCGCTCGGGTTACAACCTGCCGTGGCAGGGCACGCCGCATCCGCCGGGCGCGCGCATCTCGCCGAGCGAGGCGCACCTGCAGGCCGTGCACGACGGCATGGTCGCCACCGTGCACGGGGGCGGCACCGCGACCAACATCGCGCGCGGTGCGACGTACCTCATGGCGGGCAAGACCGGCACCGCGCAGAAGGTGAACAGCCGGCGCGGCGGCCGCGGCAGCGTCGACCCGCATTCGCTCCCCTACAACCTGCGCCACCAGGCGCTGTTCGTCGGCTATGCGCCTGCGGACAACCCGCGCATCGCGATCGCGGTGTCGGTGGAGCACGGCGGTTACGGTGCCTCCTCCGCGGCACCCATCGCGCGCAAGGTCTTCGATGCCTGGCTGATCGGCAGGATGCCCGAGCCGGCCGAAGGCGTGCTGCGCTCGCCGCAGGGCGGAGCGCCGCTCGACTACGTACCGGAGACGGAGATACCGCCCGCGGCGACGCCCGTCGCGCCCGCACGTGGAACGCCACCACCGGCGCCGCCGGCCGACGACGAGGAACCCGCGCCCGCGACGCGCGATCCGCAGCCCGTGCCGCCGACGCGTGCACCGGTCGCGACGCGCGCCACGCGCGACGGTGAGGCCGCGGCGCGCCAGGCGCTGACCGCGCTGCGCGCACTGCAGGCGGGGGCCCGATGAACGTCCTGCTGCGCTGGTCGGGCGACATGGTCCAGCGCTTCACGCGCACGCTCGACCTGCCGCTGCTCGCCGCGCTGCTCGGCCTGATGGTGATCGGCCTCGCGGTGATCTACAGCGCGGCCGACGGCTCCGCCCGGATGGTGCTGGCGCGCGGCGCGCACTACGGCATCGGCCTGATGGCGATGTGGGCGATCTCGCGCCTCCCCGCCTACCAGCTGCGCAACTGGACGCCATATCTCTACGGCGTGTCGATCGTGCCGTTGCTGATCGTGCTCGTGATCGGCGGCGGCAAGCACGGCAACCTCTGGATCAACCTCGGCGTCTTCTATTTCCAGCCGTCGGAGGTGCTCAAGCTGAGCCTGCCGATGATGGTGGCCTGGTACCTCAACCGGCGTCCGTTGCCGCCGTCGTTCAGGGTGACGATGGTCGCGGCGACGATCATCGCGGTGCCCACGCTGCTGATCCTCAAGCAGCCCGACTTCGGCACGGCCATGCTCGTGGCGGTAAGCGGCGCGTTCGTGCTCTACCTCGCCGGCCTGTCCTGGTGGTGGTTCGTGGCCGCGGGCGCGGGCGTCGCGAGCGTCGCGCCGGTCGCCTGGTTCTTCCTGCTGCGGCCGTACCAGAAGGACCGCATCCTGACGTTCCTCGACCCGGAATCCGATCCGCTCGGCGCGGGCTGGAACATCATCCAGTCGAAGATCGCGATCGGTGCCGGCGGCCTCACCGGCAAGGGCTGGATGGAGGGCTCGCAGTCGCACCTCAACTACCTGCCGGAGCACACCACCGACTTCGTCTTCGCGGTGCTCAGCGAGGAATTCGGCTGGCTCGGCGTGGTCACCGTGATCGCGCTGTACCTGTTCGTGATCGCCCGCTGCCTGTGGATCGCGGTCGAGGCGCGCGATGGCTACTCGCGCATGATCGCCGGCGCGCTCGGGCTCGCCTTCTGCGTGTACGTGATCGTCAACGGCGGCATGATCGCCGGCCTGCTGCCGGTGGTGGGCGTGCCGATGCCGTTGCTGAGCTACGGCGGCACGTCCGCGGTGTCGCTGCTCGCCGGGCTCGGCGTGGTGATGGCGGTGAAGGCGCACCGGCCCGTCTACGGGCGCTGAGGGGCGGTTGCACAGCCGTTGCCGACTGCGGTAATCCTTGCGCCGGGACGATGCAGGGGACGTCCCGCCCCACCCAGCAAAGGAACGCGCATGCCCGCCTACCGTCATCGCCTCGCCGAGGCGATCGTCGCGACGCTCGTCGTCGCCAGCTCTTCGTCCGCCTTCGCGCAGCAACCGGCCGCCCGCACCGCCGACGCCACGACGCTCGACAGCGTGCAGGTCACCGGCTCCCGTGTACGTGGCCGGACCGCCGCCGACACCGCCGCCCCGGTCGACGTGATCCGCCGCGAGGAACTCGAGGCCACCGGCGCGCAGGAGGTCGGGCAGATCCTGCAGATGCTCGAACCGAGCTTCAATTTCTCGCGGACGTTCGTCTCCGACGGTACCGACATCCTCCGTCCCGCCACGCTGCGCGCGCTGGGACCCGACCAGGTGCTGGTACTCGTCAATGGCAAGCGCCGACACCAGCAGGCGTTGGTCAACGTGCAGCAGACCGTCGGCCGCGGCTCGGCCGGCACCGACATCAACGCGATCCCCGTCGGCGCGATCGAGCGTATCGAGGTCCTTCGCGACGGCGCCGCGGCGCAGTACGGCTCCGATGCGATCGCAGGCGTCATCAACATCATCCTGCGCAAGCAGACGGACCGCACGAACGTCTCCGTACAGGCGGGGCAGGCGTATGCCGGCGACGGCGAGCTGTTCTCCGCGTCGGTCAATACCGGGGTAAAGCTCGCGGCGGACGGTTTCCTCAACCTGACCGCCGAGTTCCGCGATCGTGGGGAAACCAATCGCGCGGGCCCCGACGTACTGCGCGTCAATCCGCCGCGCGTCACCCAGCGGCTCGGCGACGCCGACGCACGCGACGCCTACCTGTGGTTCAACGGTGGCCTTCCCGTCGGGGCAGGCGAACTCTACGCATTCGGTGGCGCGTCGAGGCGCCGCGGCGATTCGTCCGGATTCTTCCGCAGCGCTCGCGACAGCCGCAACGTGCCGGAGCTGTATCCCGACGGCTTCCTGCCCACGATCGAAACCACCGTCGAGGACACGTCCGTCGCCCTCGGGTACCGCATGCCATTGGGCGGCACATGGGACCTCGACGCGTCCGTCAACCGCGGGCGTTCGCGATTCGGCTTCCATGAAAGCGGTTCGGTGAACGTGAGCTGGTACTACGAGCCGGAGCCGGGTCGCTTTTGTGCACCCCCCGGCAGCCCGGCATGCGCCTATCGCCAGTCGCCGACCGAAGCCGATACCGGCACCCTGCAGTTCGACCAGACGACATTCAACCTCGACGTGCGCGGCAGCGTAGACGGCTTCCGCGGCCGCCCGCTCCACCTCGCAACCGGGGTCGAGTGGCGCCGCGACGGATACGCGATCGAGGCGGGCGACCCGGTTTCGTACACCTACGGCCGCACGAACAATCCCGCGATCCGCATCTTCGACCAGAACGGCGGGCTGGCCGCGCCCGGCATCCAGGGCTTCCCGGGCTTCACGCCCGGCACCGAGGTGGACCGCAGCCGTCACAACGTCGCCCTCTACCTCGATGCCGAGACCAACGCGACCGAGCGTCTCCTGCTCGGCGCAGCGGTGCGTTTCGAGGACTATTCCGACTTCGGCAACACCACCACCGGGAAACTGTCGGCGCGCTTCCAGGCGACTGAGCACCTGGCGATCCGCGGCGCGGCCTCGACCGGCTTCCGCGCGCCTGGCGTGCAGCAGCAGTTCTACAGCCAGGTGTCGACCAATCTGAGCCCCGGCACCGGGCAGCTGACCGAGACGCTGACGGCGCGGCAGGACAGCCCCGTCACCCGCGCGCTCGGCATCCCGCCGCTCAAGGAGGAGACGTCCAGGAATCTGTCGCTGGGCTTCGTCTGGAAGCCGTCCACCGACGTGTCGATCACCGCGGACGTATTCCGGATCGATATCGACGACCGCATCATCTTCTCCGGCAACATCGCCCCGGAGCAGGAGGACGCGAACGGGCAACTCTGCGACGACGCCAACACCAACTGCCCGATCGCGCGGGTCCTTGCACCGTTTCGCGTCGGCCAGGCGCAATTCTTCACCAACGCGATCGACACGCGCACCGAGGGCGTGGACATCGTCGCCAACCGCAGCGTGGGATTCTCGGGCGGCAACCGTCTGAACCTGTCGGCGCTGCTGCACTTCAACCGCACGCAGGTCACGGGACGCCGTTCGCAGTCGCCCATCCTCTCGCCCGCTCAGCTGTTCGACGACACCCAGGTGACGCTCGTGGAAGAGGGGCAGCCGCGTGCGCACCATGTGCTGCAGGCGCTTTACGACACCGGTCCGTGGCAGCTGATGTCCCGCGCGAACTATTTCGGCGCGGTCAGCGGCGAAGGGTTCACGCCCGGGACCAAGCAGACGTGGGGCGGCAAGTGGCTGTTCGACGCGAGCGTGCGCTATCGCTTCAGTCCGGACGTGAGCCTCACCGTCGGCGCCGACAACCTTTTCGACACCTATCCGGATAAGTGGGATCGCGCCGGCGGCTTCCCGTTTCCGCAGCTGGGCTTCACCTACGGCTGGGAAACGATGCCGTTCGGCATGAACGGCGGCAGCTATTACGCGCGGCTCGACTGGCGGTTCTGAGCCGAGCGGTCGACACGACGGGCGGCTTCGGCCGCCCGTTTCCGTCCACGGTCCCCGCGAGCGACGACGCTAGCGCTTCTTCCCGGTCGCGCGGGCGATGGCCTCGATGCGCGCGCGGCGCAGCGCCTCGCCCACGGCCGGGCCCTGCAGGCCCTCGCGGGCGACGGACTCGGCGCGTACCGCTCGCGCGGCCTCGAGCGCGTGCAGCAGGCCTTGGCGCGACGGATAGGGCTGCTCCTCGAGGCCAAGTCGGCCTCGCTTGTCGGCCTCGCAGGCGAGCGCCAGCTGCGCGATGCGCGCGGGCTGGCGGAAGCCGTCGCAGCGCTGCAGCAGGTCGTGCACGGTCGACGCGCGCAGGTCGTCGTAGCGATGCACGTTGAGGTGCTCGCGGCAGACCATGATCGCCAGCTGGCGATGCGCGGTCGGCACCTTCAGCCGGTCGCAGACCTCGCGCAGCGGTGCGAGCCCGGCCTGCTCGTGGCCGATGTGCTTGGGCAGCACATGCGCCGGGGTGCGCGCCTTGCCGAGGTCGTGCACCAGCGCGGCGAAGCCGATCACGTCGTCGCCGGGCGCGAGCCGCGCGGCCATGTCGCAGACCATTTCGACGTGTACGCCGGTGTCGACTTCCGGGTGGTACTCGGCGCGCTGCGGCACGCCGTACAGCGCTTCGACCTCGGGCAGCACGGCGCCGAGCGCCCCGGCCTCGTGCAGCGTGCGCATGAAGGCCGAGGGCTTCGCGCTCGCCACCGCGCGTCGCAGTTCCTGCCAGACGCGCTCGGGCGTGAGCTCGGCGAGTTCACCGGAGTCGGCCATCCGCCGCATCAGCGCCATCGTGTCGGGCGCGACCGCGAAGCCCATCGGTGCGAGCCGCGCCATGAATCGCGCCGCGCGCAGCACGCGCAACGGATCCTCGACGAAGGCGGGGCCGACGTGGCGCAGCACGCGTGCCTCGAGGTCGCGCACGCCGCCGAGCGGGTCGACGATGTCGCCCAGCGTGCCGTCTCCGTGCACTTCGCGCGCGATCGCGTTGATGGTGAAATCGCGGCGTTGCAGGTCCTCGTCCAGCGTCACCGAGGGATCGGCGTCGACGACGAAACCGCGGTAGCCGCGCCCGTTCTTGCGCTCGGTGCGCGCGAGCGCGTACTCCTCCCCCGTCTGCGGATGCAGGAAAACGGGGAAGTCGCGGCCGACCGGCTTGTAGCCGGCGTCGAGCATCTGCTGCGCGGTCGCGCCCACGACGACGAAGTCGCGGTCGCCGGGCTCGACGCCCAGCAACGGATCGCGCACGGCGCCGCCGACGAGGTAGACGCGCATCGTCAGCGCGTGGCCTGCGCGAGGATCGCGATGATGTCGCGAGCGCCGCCGCCGCGGCCGAGCGCGCGCGTGATCGGCTCGGGCTGGCTCGACACCCAGATGCGCAGGTCGCTGTCGAGGTCGAAGTGGCCGGCGGTCTCGATCGAATACATCACGATCGCGCGGTACGGGATGCTGAGGTAGCTCGTCTTGCGGGCGGTGATGCCCTGCTTGTCGACGATGATCATGCGCCGGTCGGTGAATACGATCAGGTCGCGCACGAAGCCGAATGCGCGCTGCAGGACTTCGCCCTGCGCGAGCAGCGGGCCGAATTCGTCGTGCAGGTCGGCGATGTCCTTCTCGCCGGCGTGGCCGAGCAGCGTGTCGAGCAGTCCCATGGCGGTCTCCGCGGATTGAGAGGCGCCTAAGGATGCCTCAGCCGCGACGCTCCGACGGCTTCAGCGCCTCGGGCGCCGGCGGCGTCGTCGCCAGCGGGCAGGCGAACGGCGTGCGCGTGCCTTCGAAGTTGCCCTGCATGCGGTCGCTCACGCGCAGCGCGTCGCCGCGCATGCGCCAGTCGTAGAGCACGCCGAACGCGAGTACGCGCGCCACGTAGTCGCGCGTCTCCTTGTAGGTGATCGTCTCGATCCAGAAGTCCGGGTCCATGCCCGGGCGCTGCGCCTTCCAGCGGTTGAGCGGCGCGGGGCCCGCGTTGTAGCCGGCGAGCGTGAAGTAGGGCTTGCCGTCGCCGTAGCCGTCGAGCAGCTGCCGCAGGTAGGCGGTGCCGAGGACGATGTTGGTGTCGGGGTCGTACAGGCTCGACTCGCCGTTCCACGGCACGCCGATCCGCGCGGCGGTCGCGGCACCGGTCGACGGGATGAGCTGCATCAGGCCGATCGCGTTCGCGCCCGAACGCGCGGTGGGATTGAAGATGCTCTCCGCGCGGATTTCGGCCGCGACCCACGCCGGGTCGAGTCCGTTTTTCGCGGCCTCGCGCCGGATTGTCGCCTCGTGGTGCAGCGGGAAGCGCAGCGTGTACAGGCGCAGCTCCTCCGGGTCTTCCTTGCCGAGCGCGAACACCGCGCGGTCGTACCAGCCGTGCTGCTGGGCGATCTCGACCGCGGTGATGCGGCGCGTGGCGTCGAAGCGCGAGAGCGCGTCGCTCCATTCGGCCGTGGCCCAGCCGTTGCGGTCGAGGTCGTACAGCAGCATCGACCGACGCAGCGCCGGATCGCCTTCGACCGCCGCGCGCACCGCGCCCGAGGTGCCGGGAATCCACGGGCACAGCGTGTAGCGCTCACCCAGTCGGTCGGCGGCGAGGAAGCCGTGGAACTCGGGCTTGGCCGCGGCGGCGCGATAGGCCTGTTGCGCGGCGGCGCGGTCGCCCTGCAGCTCGGCGAGGCGGCCCTCGAAATACTTCCAGCGCGAATCGTCGCGCTGCTTCGGCGGCATGCGGCGGATCGCCTCGAGCGCGGAGGCCCAGTCGGACCGCGCCAGCGCCTCGCGCACGCGCCATTCGCGCAGGCGATCGTCGTAGGCCGACTCGGGCACGGCGGCGAGTCGCTGCGCGGCGCCGGCCTCGTACGAGGACGCCGTCCACAGCGCGGACTGGTACAGCACGCGGCCGCGCTCGACGTCGGTGAATCCGAGCGCCGGGCCGAACTTGTCGAGCTGCTTCTGCGCGTCCTGGGGGACCGACTTCGCGTAGCGCGCCAGGCCGTAGCTCGCGATGCGGCGGCTGCGCTCGGTCTTCGGCCATTGCAGCGCGCGATCGTTCAAGGCTTCGACGAAGGCCGCGTAGTCGGTGGCGAGCGCGGCCTCGTCCGCCGGCAGGCCCCGTGCCGCAGTGCGCATCACCGCCGGCTGCCAGGCTTCGGCCGCCTTCTCGAGGCGTTCCCAACGCAAGGCCGGCGTCAGCCCGCCGCGGGCGTCGAGCGCCGCGAAGACCGGGTCGCACTGCGACGGCAGCGATTCCGCGGCGTCGCGCCACAGCGCCTGCGCCTGCGAGGTCCAGGCGGCGGTGACGCGACCGAGCGCCTCCTCCGCCTGCAGCCGCGTGCAGCGCAGGCCGGTGTCCTTGATCGACGGATCCCATGCGGCGTCGACGGCGGCCCAGTCGCGGCGGCGCGCCGCCTCGGCGAGCCACTGCGCCCGGAACGTCGTGCCCACCGCCTGGCCGCCGTAGCGACGCAGGAAGTCCTGCGCGCGCCCCGCATCGAGCCCGGAAAGGTCGCGTCGCAGCATCGCGTACTCGATCCAGCCGTACAGCGGATGCTTCGCGAGGTCGCTGTCGAGGGTACGGACTACCCGTCGATCCGGATCCTGAT
>NZ_BAAGAB020000076.1:0-10618 GCF_047159895.1 Lysobacter xanthus | reverse complement strand
ATCGCCGGCTCTCGGGCGACGTGGCGACGCTTTCGGAGCAGTCGCTGCATGATCCGCTGACGGGCGTCGCGAATCGTCGCCAATGCCAGCTGCTGATGTCGCGCCACGTCGGACGCACCGGTGACGCGCTGCCCGTCGGCCTGCTGTTGATCGACGTCGACTTCTTCAAGCGCGTCAACGACACCTGGGGCCATGGCGCGGGCGACCGCGTGCTGGTCGAGATCGCCTCGCGGCTGCGTGCGTTGGTGCGCGAACAGGACACCGTGGTGCGCTGGGGCGGGGAGGAATTCGCGCTGCTGCTGCCGGGCACGGGTCCGGAGGGCATGGCGGTGCTCGCCGAGCGTGCGCTGTTCGCGATCGGAAGCCAGCCCGTCGACATCGACGGGTCGCGCATCGACGTCACCGTCTCCATCGGCGGCGCGTTCTACCCGTTGCACCCCGGTGTCGACTGGCACCACGCCATGCACGTCGCGGACCTTGCGCTGTACCTGTCGAAATCCGGCGGGCGAAACCGCTCGACGTGCATCGCCAACGTCGCACGCGGCGCCGACGTTGTCGCGCTCGGGCGCGACCTCGCGGCCGCGCAGGCGCGTGGCGACGTGCGCCTGGTGGTGGGCGAGGGGCCCGTCGGCGGCGCCGTCGCGTTGGCCGCGGCGGTCGAGACCGCCTGAGCCTCACTTCTCGACGAAGGCGCGCTCGAAGACGTACTGCCCGGGCGTGCCGATGCGCGGCGCCGCGGCGAAACCGCGCGAATCGAGCAGCGCGCGGAAGTCCGCGAGCATCTGCGGGCTTCCGCAGATCATCGCGCGGTCGTGCTCGGCGTCGAGCGGTTCGATGCCGAGCTGCTCCATCATCCGCCCGCTCGCCATGAGATCGGTCAGGCGACCGCGATGGTCATGTCCGTCGAACACGAATTCCTCGCGCGAGACGGCGGGGTAGTAGCGCAGCTTCGCGGCGATCTGCTCGCCGAGGAACTCGTGCCGCGGCAGCTCGCGCTGCACGTAGTCGCGGTAGGCGAGGTCGGCCGCGCTGCGGACGCCGTGGCAGAGGATCACGCGTTCGAAGCGCTCGTAAGTCTCCGGATCCTTCACGATCGACAGCCACGGGGCGAAGCCGGTGCCGGTGCCGAGCAGGTACAGGTTGCGGCCCTTGTGCAGGTCGCTGATCAGCAGCGTGCCGGTCGGCTTGCGGCCGATGAGGATCGAGTCGCCGGGCCGGATGTGCTGCAGTCGCGAGGTCAGCGGGCCGTCCTGCACCTTGATGCTGAAGAACTCCAGTTCCTCTTCCCAGTTCGCGCTGGCGATCGAGTACGCGCGCATCAGCGGGCGGCCGTCGACCTCCAGCCCGATCATCACGAACTGCCCGTTGTCGAAGCGGAAGCCGTCGTCGCGGGTGGTGGTGAAGCTGAAGTAGGCGTCCGTCCAGTGGCGGACGTCGAGCACGGTCTCGGTGCCGAAAGGCGAGGACATCGGCGCAATCGAAAAGGCGGGACTCGCGATTTTATCCCACCGGCGGCGGCGATCCCGGCGCGGAGCGGCCCGCGTCCTCCACCGGCTGCGACAGGTCGGTCGCCGTTTCGCCCTGCACGGCGGCATCGGCCGCGGCGGCCGCCAGCGACGGGCGTTCGACGTCCCGCTGCACTTCCCGATGGACTTCGTCGACCCAGGCGGCGGCGATGAGGCCGAGGCCTGCGGCGTGCTCGGCGATCGCGCTGCTGTCGCGCGCGAGCAGCATGGGCACCCGGCCGCCGGCGACGCGCTCGAAGTGCGCGCCGACCGCCTTGTCGCGCGGTGTGTCGAGGTCGGGGTCGACATCGCGGATGTAGATCGCGGCGATCCGGTCGCCGAACTCCTCGGCCGCCTGCGTATAGAGCTCCGCGTCGGCCTGGCCGGAGTCGCCGAGCAATACCCAGCGCAACGACGGAAAGCGCGCGATGAGTTCGCGCGCGCGGTCGAGCTTGTGGCCGTGCCCGGCGGTCTTGATGAACTTGCCGACATCGGTGCCGAGATCGCGCAGGAAAATCGGCCCGGCCGGGATCGCGTTGAGCGCCATGAAGCCTTCGAGCAGGTCGTACAGGTTCCAGGGCGAACTCGAGACGTAGAAGATCGGAACGCGCCTGCTTCCGTCCGCGCCGGCCTGCAGCGCCTGGTAGAGCTTGGCCACGCCCTTGAGCGGTTTCCGGGTCCGCGCGTTGTGCAGGAACGTCAGCTGCGCCGCGGTCTTCCAGTTGGTGATGCCGCTCTGCAGGATCGTGTCGTCGACGTCGGAGATCACGCCGATGCGCGCCTCGGGATGCACCAGCAGCACCGGCTGCGGCGTGGCGAGGCTGCCGTCGCCGAGGCTGGCGGTCGCCTCCGACCACAGCGCGTCGACCGTGGCCGGGCCGGGCAGGGCGGCCTGGTAATAGCCTTCGTGGTCGGCCACCGCCTCGACCGCATGGGCGCCGAAGTGCACGTTGATCGGCACGTGCGGCACCTCGTCGCTTTCGAAGCGTCGGTAGGTGTTGAGCAGGTTTTCCCACCAGCCGTCCGCCTCGCCCGGGCCGCCCAGCGGCGGGTCGGCGAGCACGCGACCGATCATCTGCACGCCCGTCGCATCGCCCCAGCCACGGTACGCGGCGATGTGGCGGGGGCGGTACGTGCCGAACAGCCGACGGACGCCCCCGCGCGCCGCGTCGAGCACGTCGTCGGCGCGGATCACCGCGGACTGGAGGTGCCGCCGGACGAAAGCGGGCGACTGCGGCTCGGACGCGTCGGTCATCGGGGGCCTGAAACGGAACGGGCGGCCCCAGTATGGAGCCGCCCGTGCAGGGCCGATGTCGACGCCGGACTCAGCGCGTGGCGACGGTCCGGGTCGCGCGCGTCGGGCACGCCAGCAGGCGCGACTGGTGCAGCCAGCGGTTGTCGGGGTAGTACGAGAAGACGAACTGCCCGCCCTTCAGCGTGTCGATGATCTCGTGCGCCACCTGCGCCCGGACCGCCGGGCAGCCGTGCGAGCGGCCGATGCGGCCCATCTTCGCGACGAGGTCCGGATTCACGTAGGGCGCGCCGTGCATGACGATCGCACGGGCACGCGCGTTGTCGTTGAAGCCCGGCTCCAGGCCGTCCATGCGCAGCGAATAGCCGTTGTTGCCGCTGTACGTCTCCGCCGTGCGGAACAGGCCGAGGCTCGTCTGGTGGCTGCCGTCGTTGTTGGAGAACGCGCGGGCGAAGTTGTCGCCGCTGCCCTGGCCGTGCGCGACGTACTCGTTGTAGAGCACGCGCGGATTGCGCAGGTCGAACACCCACAGGCGCTTCTGCGTCGACGGCATCGAGTAGTCGATCACGGCGAGCTTCTCGCCCTGGCCCGTGGCGTCGCCCGACGCGATCGCGCACTCGCGCGCCTTGATCGCGAGGTCGATGACCTTCGGGTCGGCACCCGGTGCGAGCGCCGACAGACGCGACGCGAGCGAAAGCGACGGCAGTTCCTGCGGCGCCGCAGGCGCGGCCGGCAGCGGCGGCAGCACGGCCGCGCTGCGGTTGGCGATGTTCGGCTCGGCCGGGGAGAGGGCCGGCAGCAGGCAGCAGGCGATGGCCGAAGCCATGACTACGGAAAGGCGCATTCGACGGGTCCCGGTAGTGGACGCTTCAGGGACGTGCAATCCCGGTGAAGCTTTCCACTAGGTTAGACCAGTGAAATCCGCGTGCAAGCAGCGGTGTTCAGCCCGTTCAGGCTGGTCTCAATGCAGGCCCCGTTCCTCGTGCGGCTGCGCCCGCCGGTCGGTCAGCAACACGCTGATGACCACGAACAGGCCCAGGAAGGCCGCGATCAGGAAGAGGACGATCGCCACCGCGGGATAGCCGAACAGCGTATGGCCGGCGTTGGTGCGCATCATCAGGGCCGACGAGATCAGCAGGGCGGCGATGATCAGGCCCATCGTGATGCGGTTCGCGATCTTCTGGAGGTTCTCCATGAGCTTGGAGTCGTCCAGCCCGTCCAGACGCACCTGCAGCCGGTTGTCCGACAGCAGGGTCAACAGGTTGTTCAGCTTCCTCGGCGCCTCGCGCACGAGCCCCTCGACCTCGATCAGCTCGCCCGCCAGGCCCGCGGGCGACAGCGAGCGTCGCAGCCGCTTGCGCATCACCTCGTCGAGGTGCTCGCGCACGACCTGCTTGGCGTCCATGTCCGGATCGAGCGCGTCGCAGATCGATTCGAGGTTGAGCAGCGTCTTTCCGAGCAGGCTCAGCTCGGGCGGGGTGCGCAGGCCACAGGCGGTCGCGATCCGGGTGAGGTCCAGCACCAGCCGGCCTTCCGACACCGTGCGGCCGCCCGAACGTGCCGCGTACGTCGCGACCAGCTGGCCGACCTCGCGCATGTAGCGCTCCTCGTCGAAATCCTCCAGTCGCGTGCTGATCGAGATGCCTTCGGCGCCCACATCCTCGCCGCGGCCGTCGACCGCTGCGAACAGCAGCTTCAGCAGGCGGTCGCGCCGCTTCGGCGGCACGTGCGCGATCATGCCGAGGTCGAAGATCGCGAGCCGGCTGTCCTCGGTCAGCAACAGGTTGCCCGGATGCGGGTCGGCGTGGATCTCGCCGTAGACGAAGGCCTGGTCGAGATAGCCGCGCATCAGCGCGGCGGCGAGGTCGCCGAGGTTTTCCTCGGTGCGCTTGAGGCCCGAGATGTCGGTGACCTTCTGCCCACGCACCAGGTCCATCGTCAGCACGCGCTTGCCGCACAGGCTCCACACCGGCCGCGGTACGACGAGTTCCGGATACGGCTCGAGGCGTTCGCCGAAGCGCTGCAGGTTCTCGGCTTCGGTGCGGTAGTCGAGCTCGGCGAGCAGCGTGCGCGCGAACTCGTTCACCCAGTCGCCGAACTTCATGCGGCGGCCCATGTCGCTGTGCCGATCGATGCGCGCGGCGATGGAGCGAAGCGATTCGAGGTCCGTGCGAACGCTGGCGATCGCATCGGGGCGCTGCACCTTCACCGCCACCTCGCGACCGTCGCGCAGCACGCCACGGTGCACCTGCGCGAGCGACGCGCTGCCGAGCGGCGTCTCGTCGAGCTCGACGAACAGCTTGTTCGTGCGCACGCCGAGTTCTTCCTCGATGACGTCCCGCACCGACTCGAACGGCAGCTCCTGGACCTTGTCCTGCATGCGCTCGAGTGCGGCCATGTAGTCCGCCGGAATCATGTCCGGGCGCGTGGACAGCGCCTGGCCGAGCTTGATGAAGGTCGGGCCGAGGGCCTCGAGATCGTTGACGAATTCCTCCGGGCGGCCCTGCGGCGTCTCCGCCGCGGCTTCCGCGTCCTCGAGCACGGCATCCTGGTCGAGCCCGCTGAAGATGCCGGCGCTGCGGTACTTCAGCAGGAACTTGACGATCTGGGCCGTGCGCGCAAGGCCGGTGGTGTGCTCGGACATGGGGAGCTCTCCGTGAATCCCCGCAGCCTAGGCGCCCGGCCGTCAACGCCGCTTCATGTGCGGCGCGCGAGGCTTGGGCGATGGACGCCAGGCACACGCTGTGGACCGTCGGGCATTCGACGCATCCCTGGGACGACTTCGTCGCCATCCTGCAGCGGGCGGGCATCCGGGCGATCGCCGATGTCCGGCTCCTGGCGGGCTCGCGCCGGTTTCCGCAGTTCAACGACGATGCGATGGCGCAGGCGCTGCCGGCCGCCGGCATCGCCTACGTGCCGTTCCGCGACCTCGGCGGTCGACGCCGTCCGCGCAAGGACACGCGCAACACCGCCTGGCGCAACGCGGCCTTCCGCGGCTATGCGGACTACATGGAGACGCCGGCGTTCGACGCCGCGCGGGATCGCCTCGCGACGCTCGCCGCGTCCACCCCGACCGCGGTGATGTGCGCGGAGGCGGTCTGGTGGCAGTGCCACCGCTCGCTGATCTCCGACCGTTTCAAGGCGGACGGCTGGACCGTCCTGCACCTGCAGGGCGGCGGCCGCATCCAGGAACACCCATATACCGGGGCGGCGCGGATCGTCGATGGACGGCTCGACTATTCCGCACCGGAGGAACCGCAGCCCGACCTCTTCTGACGCGGCGAACGCGCCGCGCGAGGCTCAGTCCTTCTTCGCCCGCGCGAAGGCATCGGCGAGTGCGTTGCCCATGGGAGCGGCCCGCTGCGGCGGCGCCGGATCGCGGGGCCGGGGCGACGAGGGCCCGCGCCCGGACGGCGCACCGGCGCGCGCGGGTAGGGCGCGATCGCGTCCGCGCTCGGCATCCTGGCGTGGCGCGCGCGGCGCGGCGTCCTCCAGCCGGCAGCTGAGCGCGATGCGCTTGCGCGGCACGTCCACCTCCATCACCCGCACCTTCACGATGTCGCCGACCTTCACCACGTCGCGTGGATCCTTCACGTACGTGTTGGACAGTGCGGAGATGTGCACGAGGCCGTCCTGGTGCACGCCGATATCGACGAACGCGCCGAAGGCGGCGACGTTGGTGACGACGCCCTCGAGCACCATGCCGGGCCTGAGGTCCTTCAGGTCCTCGACGCCGTCGGCGAAGCGTGCGGCCTTGAACTCGGGACGCGGGTCGCGGCCGGGCTTCTCGAGCTCTTTCAGGATGTCGCGCACGGTCGGCACGCCGAAGCGGTCGTCGACGAACTGCTCGGGCCGCAGGCCACGCACGAAGGCCGCATCGCCCAGCAGCGCGCGGATCGGCTTGCCGGTAGAGGCGACGATGCGCTCCACGACGGGATACGCCTCGGGATGCACCGAGCTCGCGTCCAGCGGCTGGTCGCCGTCCGCGATGCGCAGGAAGCCGGCGCACTGCTCGAACGTCTTGTCGCCCAGGCGCGGCACCTTGAGCAGCTCCTTGCGCGACTTGAACGGGCCATTGGAATCACGATGCCGCACGATGTTCTCGGCCACCGTCGACGTCAGGCCGGAAACGCGCGCGAGCAGGGCAGCGGACGCGGTATTGACGTGCACGCCCACCGCATTGACGCAGTCCTCGACCTTCGCGTCGAGCGCGCGGGCGAGGCGGTACTGGTCGACGTCGTGCTGGTACTGGCCGACGCCGATCGCCTTCGGTTCGATCTTGACGAGCTCGGCGAGCGGATCCTGCAGGCGTCGCGCGATGGAGACGGCGCCGCGCAGCGAGACGTCGACGTCGGGGAACTCCCGAGAGGCGATCTCCGACGCCGAATACACCGATGCGCCGGCCTCGCTCACGACGATCTTGGTCAGCTTGAGGTCGCTCGCCAGCTTGATGAGGTCGGCGGCGAGCTTGTCGGTCTCGCGCGATGCGGTGCCGTTGCCGATCGCGATGAGCTCCACGCGGTGCTTCGTGCACAGGGCGCGCAGCGTGTGCAGCGACGCGTCCCACTGACGTCGCGGCTCGTGCGGATAGATGGTGTCGGTGGCGACCAGCTTGCCGGTCGCATCGACCACGGCGACCTTGACGCCCGTCCGCAGGCCCGGGTCCAGCCCGAGCACGGCGCGTGGCCCCGCCGGAGCCGACAGCAGGAGGTCCTTGAGGTTGTCGCCGAAGACGTCGATCGCCTCGGCCTCGGCCTTCTCGCGCGCCTGCGCGATCAGGTCGAGCATCAGGTGCAGGTGGAGCTTGGCCTTCCACGTCAGACGCGCGCAGTCCATGAGCCATTGATCGGCCGCGCGGCCTTCGTTGCGGATGCCGGCATGTTTCGCGACGCGGCCTGTCGCCGAGAGGTGGCCGGCGTCCGCATCGCTGCCGGGGTCGAGGTCGAGCTGCAGGAACTCCTCGCGGCGGCCGCGCAGCAGCGCGAGCATGCGGTGCGAGGGGATCTTCGCCAGCGGCTCGGCATGGTCGAAGTAGTCGCGGTACTTGGCGCCGTCGTTCTCCTTGCCCTCGATCACCTTCGCGCGGATGACGCCGACGTCGGTCAGCCACTGGCGCAGTGCACCGACGAGGGCCGCGTCCTCGCCCCAGCGCTCCATGAGGATCGCGCGGGCGCCGTCGAGGGCGGCCTTCGCGTCGGCGACGCCCTTTTCCGCATCGACGTACGCGGCCGCGACCGCTTCGGGCGATTGCGTCGAGTCCGCCAGCAGCGAATCGGCGAGCGGTTCCAGCCCGGCCTCGCGCGCGATCTGCGCGCGCGTGCGGCGCTTGGGCTTGTAGGACAGGTAGAGGTCTTCGAGGCGCGCCTTGCTGTCGGCGGCCAGCAGATCGCCGCGCAGCTCGTCGGTGAGCTTGCCCTGCTCCTCGATGCTCGCGATCACCTGTGCGCGGCGGTCTTCGAGCTCGCGCAGGTAGGCCAGGCGCGTCTCGAGCTCGCGCAGCTGGATGTCGTCGAGGCCCTCGGTGACCTCCTTCCGGTAGCGCGCGATGAAGGGAACGGTCGCGCCCTCGTCGAGCAGCGCGACGGCCGCCTCGACCTGTCGCGCCTGCGCGCCGATCTCCTCGGCGATACGGCGGGCGATGTGCTGGGCGGTGCTGCGATCCTGCATGGAGGCGTCGACGTCGGGAGCGGGGCGGCGATTGTGGCCGCCCCTCGAAGGACCGTCGACGTTGACAGTGCGGGGGTCCTGTGCGCCCGCCTCAGCGGGCGGCGGCCGTCGCCGGCGGCGTGATCCGCAGCAGTTCGCCGTTCCGGTCGTCGTCGGTCAGCACGTAGACGTTGCCATCGGCACCGACCCGCACGTCGCGGATGCGCGCCTTCCGGTCCTCGAGCAGGCGTTCCTCCGAAACGATTCGGTCGCCGTCGAGCGTCAGCCGGATCAGCGCGCGGTCGGCGAGGGCGCCGAGGAACAGGCTGTCGTTCCACGGCGACCCGGCGCGGCCGGTATAGAAGGCCATGCCGGAGAGGCCGGGCGACTTCATCCAGACGTGGTACGGCGATTCCATGCCGGGCACGTCGGTGCCCTTGGTTTCGGGGTAGGGGAACGGGGTCGCGTAATCCTTGCCGTGGCTGGCGATCGGCCAGCCGTAGTTCTTCCCCGCTGCCGGCAGGTTGATCTCGTCGCCGCCGCGCGGGCCGTGCTCGGCCTCCCACAGGCGGCCCGTGCGCGGGTCGACCGCCAGCGACTGCACGTTGCGGTGGCCGTAACTCCAGATCTCCGGGCGGGCGTTGTCGCGTGCCACGAAGGGGTTGTCGGCCGGCACCCTGCCGTCGAGGTCGAGCCGCACGAGCTTGCCCTGCAGCATCGTCAGGTCCTGCGCGCGCATGCGCTGGAAACGCTCGCCCTGGCTGATGAAGACGTGGCCGTCGCGGTCGAAGGCGATGCGCGAACCGAAGTGGTTCGGGCCGTCGAGCTTCGGGACCTGGCGGTAGATGGTGCGGAAGTCCACCAGGCGTTCGCCGTCGAGCCGCCCGAAGCCGGCCGCCGTACCCGCGGTGCCGTCCGGGCCGCCCTCGGCGAACGTCAGGTAGACGCGGCGGCTGGTGGCGAAGTCCGGCGCGAGCGCGACGTCGAGCAGGCCGCCCTGACCCTCCGCCCACACCGCGGGGACGCCCGCGATCGGGCCGGACAGGCGTCCGTCCGCGCCGACATGCCGCAGCCGGCCCGGGCGCTCGGTCACCAGGAAGCCGCCCTCGGGCAGCGGCGCGACCGCCCAGGGATGCTCGAGCCCGCCGACGACGCGGGCGACCGTCGGACTGCCCGGCGAGGCCGGTTCGGCGACCGTGGACGGGCGCTGGGAGGTCGCGTCACCGGGCCGGCAGGCGGCGAGGGCGACGACGAGCAGGGCAAGGCTGAGGCGGAGGCGAGGCATGGGAGGACTCCGGCGGGTGCGTGGGGTGGAGCGTGCAGCAGGGCCATGTGTGACCCCGTCGACATTGGCGCGCACGTTCGTCGCGCCCGGCATGGCGAGGTGCAATCGGCTGCACAGTTTGCAGCCTCAGTCCCTTCACAGAATGCCGTCAACGACCAGGAAGTGACGCGCTTCGTCGCACGCTCCGTACGGATGTCTCCCGATCCCGCGCCCCGCCCATCGCCCGTCGCCCCCGCGGCGGGCGCCCTCCGCCGCTTCCAGGCCGGCGGTCGACTGCTGCGCGCGCCGCTGGCATTCGCGGCGCTGGTCGGCATGGCCCTGGCGGTCGCGCTCCGGCTGCTGCCCGCGCTCGCGGCCAGTGGCGTGGCCGGACTGGTAGCCGGCGCGTGGTTGGGCCTCTGGATCGCGCGACCGCTGGCGGGCCGCGCCGACCTGCGCGGCCTGCTGCCGGCGTTCGGCATCGCCGGCGGACTGGCCGCCGTGCACGTCGCACCGGTGCACATCGGCCTCGCGACGCTCGCGATCACCGCCGCCGTCGCCGCCGCGAAACTGGCGACGGCGCGGCTGCATGCGACGCACGAGTGGGACGACCCGGCCGCCTCCACCGCCGCGCTCGCGATGCTCGCCGGCGCCGTGTTGTTCGTCGCGCTCGGTGCGCGCCTCTCGCCGACCCTGTGGCCCACGTTCGACCCGCTGCAGGCCGTAGCGCTGCTGCTCGGTGCGCTGTCGGGCTACGCGAGCGGACTGACCCTCGGCGCGGCCGAACCCGAAGACCCCTTCGCCCCGCAGCCGCATCGTGCGGCGCCGGTGGTCGCCCTCGTGCTGGTCGCGGGGGCGGCGCTCGCGGCGCAACGCTGGCCCGCGCTCATGCCCGTGCTGGCGATCGCCCTGCTGGTGCCTGCGGCCGGCGGGCGCCCGCGACTCGTCGGC
>NZ_BAAGAB020000075.1:0-10950 GCF_047159895.1 Lysobacter xanthus | reverse complement strand
CCCGCTGTGGCAGCGGATGGCGCAGCTCGGCGGGGGCCAGCGACCGCCCGAGTTCGCCTCGACGCATCCGGATCCGGCGAACCGCATGCAACACCTGCAGCAGCTGATGCCGCAGGCGGAAGCCTTCTACAAGAAATATTGCTCGACGCCGGCGCGCTGAGGCGTCCGGCCGGGGCGACCGCTACTTCTGCGGTTCGCCCTTGCGGGCGGTGGGCGTGCCCATCGTGCCCGAGAGGTTGTGCTGGAAGTCCTTCCACATCTGCAGGTTGCGCTCGGTCAGCTGGTTCATCAGCGTCCACGGCGTCTGGCCCAGCAGGCCGCCCATCTGCGTGCGGAACTGCTGCTGCTGGTCGAGGAAGAGCTGCATCGACTTCTCGAGGTAGCTGGCCATGAAGCCCTGCATCGAGTCGCCGTAGAACCGGATGATCTGGCTGAGCAGCTGCGTCGACAGCAGCGGCTCGCCGTCCTGCTCGTGCTCCGCGATGATCTGCAGGAGTACCTGGCGCGTCAGGTCGTCGCCCGACCGGGCATCCCGTACCTCGAACTCCTCGCCGTCGATGATGAGCTGGCGAACGTCCTCGATCGTGATGTAGCTCGAGATCTCGGTGTCGTAGAGCCGACGGTTCGGATACTTCTTGATGACGCGGGAAGGCATCTGCGGAAGACCGGAAACGGGATGTCCCGAGAATGACGCAGTGCGCAACGCCACGCAACCGGGCCCCGCGAGCGGCCAGCCGGCGGGCTGACCGCTTCAGCGCGGCGGCTACCAGCCCATGTACTGGCCGCCGTTGACCGCGAGGTTCGCGCCGGTGATCCACGCGGCCTGGTCGGGAATGAAGAAGGACACCGCGTAGGCGATCTCCTCCGGGCTGCCGAGGCGGCCGGTCGGGATCTGCTGGATGATCTTGTTGCGGACCTCCTCGGGCACCGCCATCACCATGTCGGTGCCGATGTAGCCGGGCGAGACCGTGTTCACGGTAATGCCGAACTTCGCATTCTCCTGCGCGAGCGAGATGGTGAAGCCGTGCATGCCGGCCTTCGACGCCGCGTAGTTCGCCTGGCCGTACTGGCCCTTCTGGCCGTTGATCGAGCTGATCTGGATGATGCGGCCCCACTTGCGGTCGCGCATGCCCTCGATCACCGGGCGCGTCACGTTGAAGACCGAGCCGAGGTTCGTCGCGATGACCTCGTTCCACTGCTGCGCGGTCATGCGGTGGAACGTGGTGTCGCGGGTGATGCCGGCGTTGTTCACCAGGATGTCGACCGCGCCGAGGGCCTGTTCGACGTCGCGCACCATCGCTTCGCACTGCTCCGGATCGGCCACGTCGGCCTTGACGAGGTGCACCTCGGTGCCGCGCTCGCGCATCCGCGCCTGCCAGGCGCGCGCCTTCATTTCGTCGCGGTAGTTCGTCGCCACGCGATGACCCATCGCGGCCAGGCGTTCGATGATGGACGTACCGATGCCACCGGTGCCGCCGGTGACCAGTGCTACGCGACTCTGCATGGGCTGCTCCCTCGGCGCGACATGCGCCACGCGACGATTCTAGGCATGAACGCCTAGGGCGATGTGGCAATGCGCGGAATACGCGCGGGGTCGAAGGCCGCGACGGCCTCGCGCAGCCATTCGGCCGGCGTCATGGAACCCGAGATCGGTAATGTCGGCTGCCCGAGTGCGCCCCAGGCGCGGCCCAGCGCGGCGAGCGGGTCGCGGGGGTCCACCGCCGCGTCGCCCTCGGACTTCGACAGCTTGCGGCCGGCGGCATCGAGCACGAGCGGCAGGTGGGCATAGCCCGGCGTCGGCAGCCCCAACGCACGCTGCAGCAGGATCTGTCGCGCGGTCGAGTCGAGCAGGTCCGCGCCGCGGACCACGTGCGTCACGCCCTGCGCCGCGTCGTCGACGACGACCGCGAGCTGGTAGGCCCAGAGGCCGTCCGCGCGGTAGAGCACGACGTCGCCCACGGCCGTGTCCACGTCCTCGACCTGCGGCCCGAGCAGGTCGTCGTCGAAACGGACGCGGCTGCCGTCCGGCACGCGCAGCCGCACGGCGGGCGGGCGAAACGCCTCGGGAGCGCGTACGCAGGCACGGTGCACGCCGCCGGTCGCGGCGAGGTCGGCGCGGCTGCACCAGCAGGGAAACGCCAGCCCGCGGTCGACGAGGTCTTCGAGCGCGTCGCGATACAGCGCCTCGCGGTCGCGCTGGCGCACGACCGGCTCGTCCGCCGTCAGGCCCAGCGCCTGCAGGGCGGTGAGCTGGCGGTCCGCCGCACCCGGGACTTCGCGCGGCCGGTCCACGTCCTCGACGCGGACCAGCCAATGGCCGCCGGCGCGGCGCGCGTAAAGCCAGCTGCCGAGCGCCGCGAGCAGCGAGCCGGCGTGGAGGTCGCCGGTGGGGGAGGGCGCAAAGCGCCCGCGGTAGCCCGATCCCGGACTCACGCGGCTGAAGCGCGGCTGCGCCGCGCCCCGCCGCGGCCTTGAAAAGCGGCCGTGCGCGCGCCACGTTCGACGGGACACCCGAACCCCGACGTGCGGACCGCCATGTTCAAGCGAATTTCCCTGTTCCTCGCCACCAACCTCGCCGTGCTGGTGCTGCTGGGCATCGTCATGCGCCTGCTCGGCATCGACCCGCAGACGTCGGGCGGGCTGCTGGTGATGGCGACGCTGTTCGGCTTCGGCGGCTCGTTCATCTCGCTCATGATGTCCAAATGGATGGCCAAGCGCAGCACCGGCGCACAGGTCATCGAGCAGCCGCGCAACGAGGGCGAGCGCTGGCTCGTCGAGACCGTGCGCCGCCAGGCGCAGGCCGCCGGCATCGCGATGCCCGAGGTCGCCGTGTACGACGCGCCGGAGATCAACGCCTTCGCGACCGGCCCGAGCCGCAACGATGCGCTCGTCGCGGTGTCCACCGGCCTGCTGCGCAACCTCGACCGCGACGAGGCGGAAGCGGTGCTCGGCCACGAGGTCAGCCATGTCGCGAACGGCGACATGGTCACCATGATGCTGGTGCAGGGCGTGCTCAACACGTTCGTGATCGTGCTCGCGCGCGTGGTGGGCCGGCTCGTGGACGGCTGGCTCGGCGGCAACAACCGCGAAGGGTCGGGCGGGCTCGGTTACTTCGCGACGGTCATGGTGCTCGACCTCGTGTTCGGCCTGTTCGCAAGCGTCATCGCGATGTGGTTCTCGCGCTACCGCGAATTCCGCGCCGACGCGGGTGGCGCGCAGCTGGCCGGCCGCGACAAGATGATCCGTGCGCTCGAGAAGCTGTCGCGCTCGTACGGCGAGACGACGCTGCCGAAGCAGGTGCAGGCCTTCGGCATCAGCGGCGGCGTCGCGCACGGGCTCCGCCGGCTGTTCATGACGCATCCGCCGCTCACCGAGCGCATCGAGGCGCTGCGCCGGCTCCCGTCGCAGAATCCGTCGGCGCACGTGGTCGCCTGAGCCCGACGACGCAACGAAAAAAGCCCGCCGATGGCGGGCTTTTCTTTGCCGGGCGCCAGCGGAGTCAGCCGAATTCGTAGTCCATCGCCGTGCTCACGCCGGCGAGGAAGAAGCCCTGGGCGTAGTCGACGCCCGCGCCGAACAGCACCGTCATGCTCTGCGCATCGCGGACATGCTCGGCGATGGTGCGCTTGCCCAGCGCACGCGCCTTGTCGGTAATTTCGCGCAGGCGCTTCTGGTGCTCCGTGCTGGTGCCCAGCTGCTCCATGAACGTGCGGTCGATCTTCAGGAAGTCCGCGTCGAAGTGCGCCAGCAGCTGGAACGAGTTGAGGCCGGCGCCGAAGTGCTCGAGCCCCACCCGCACGCCCGAGCGCGCCGCGCGCGCCTGGAACTCCTGCGCCGCGCGCAGGTTCGTGAACACCTTGGACTCCGGCAACTGCACGACGAGCAGGCTGCCGTCGGCGCCGTGCCGACTGATCTGCTCCTCGATGTGCTTGAGCAGGCTGTCGTCCTGCAGCGAGCTCTCCGTGATCTTGACCAGCAGCGTCGTGCGCTTGCCGCCGCGCATGCGCTCGCCGATGACTTCCAGCGCACGGCCGACGACCCAGCGGTCGATCTCCCACAGAAGCCCGTTCTCCTCGGCGATCTGCAGGAACGCGAGCGGGGCGACGAGCTCGCCCTGGTCGCCCTTCATGCGCAGGTAGGCCTCGTAGATCTCGCCGGGCTCACCGTGCAGGCTCACCAGCGGCTGGTAGGCCATGGTGAAACGGTCGGAATCCAGCGCGTCGCGGATGCGGTTGACCCACGCCTGCACGCGCTCTTCCTCGGCGCGGTCGGCGGCGCCCGGGTCGAAGATCTCCGAGCGGTTGCCGCCCATGCCGATCGACGACTGCACGCCCTGCGTGGCACGCGCGAGCACCGCGGTGACGCTCGCGATCTTCTCGCCGATCTGCACGCCGCCGATGCTGATGGTGCCGTTGAGCGACCGCGTGCCGACTTCGAGGACGTGCTCGGCGAACGCGTTGCGCACCTGCTCGGCGAGCGCCTGGGTGACCTCGTGGTTCGCACCGCGGACCAGCGCCGCGAACTGGTGCTCGCCGAAGCGGGCCAGCACGACGTCCTCGGCGACGCTCTCGCGCAGGCGGCGTGCGCAGGCGGCGACGAGGTCGTCCGCGGCGTCGAGGCCGATGTCCTGCAGCAGCCGCGCGTAGTAGTCGGGCTCGATGAGCAGGAAGCCGTGGTGCGTCGAGTTCTGCGCCGCGTCGGCGACGGCGTCCTCGAGCGCTCGAAGGAACGTCGGGCGGTTGAGCAGGCCGGTGGCCTGGTCGCGCTGGCGCAGCTCCTCCACCTCGCGGGCGAGGTCGGGATCGAGTTCCTGCCGCCGCAGCACCAGCTGCAGGCAGTGCTCGCCCTCGTACATGGCCGGCGTGAATTCCATGACCGCCGGGAACTGGTTGCCCTCCAGCGTGCGCGCCTCGACTTCAACGCGCGGGGGCGGCGGCTCGCCCTTGGACAGCTTCTTCAGGATCGCCTTGAAGGCCTCGACGTGCGACGGCGCGACCATGTCGAGCAGCGACATGCCCTCGACCTCGTCGAACGTCTCGTAGCCGAACATCTCGAGATAGGCCGAGTTGGCCCGGATGTGCATGCCTTCGTGGACATAGGCGATCGGGTCGCGCGAGGACTCGATCAGCGCGTCGCAGCGGCGCTCGGTCTCGCGGACCTGGAACTCGAGCTTGCGCAGGGCGCGCCGCGCCTCGAGGTCGGACCACTCGGTCTGCACGATGTTGACGAGGTGGTCGTTGCGGCGGCGGAGCACCACGCCGCGGGCGCCGAGGCCCATCGCCTCGAGCACGCCGGCCTCGTCGATCTCGTCGACGAGCACCAGCACCGGGAGGTCCTTGCCGCTGCTCGCGACCTGCTGCAGCACCGAGGTGGCGGGCACGAGGCCGGCCTGGCGGGCGACGAGGATGAGGTCGGGGGACTGGTTGCCGATCTGGTGGACCAGCTCGTCGAGGTTCTCCGGCCGGGACGGGCGCACCGCGATGCCGGCATTGCGCAGCGCGCTCACGACGGCCTCGGCCGCCTCCACGCTGTCGTCGACGATCAGAAGCCGGAGCGCCGCATCTTTCCCGAACTGCATTCCCACCTCCTCGCGGTCGCGCCTTTATGACATGCCCGGGCGCCGGCCGTCATCCCCGAACGGTCGAAACCGGCGGACGGATGGCGATCGGTGTCCCGGTATCGACCGCTCGAGGCGGAACCTGAGCCGGCGCCGGTCGCCTCAGAGCGGGCGCTTGCCCGGATCGCCGGCGACCTCGCGCACGAGCCGCGGCACGAGGTAGCCCGAGAGCCGCGCGGCCAGATCGCGGTGGAGCGCGCGGGCCTCGTCGTCGGGAACCTCGAAGTGGGCGGCGCCCTCCACGCGGTCGAGCTGGTGCAGGTAATAGGGCAGCACGCCGGCCCGGAACCCGCGCTCCGAGAGGTCGGCGAGCGCGTCGACCGTGTCGTTGACGCCCCGGAGGAGGACGGCCTGGTTGAGCAGTGTCGCCCCGGCGGCGCGAAGGCGCGCGAGCGCCGCATCGACGTCGGCGTCGAATTCGTTCGCATGGTTCGCATGCAGCACCACGGTGACCGGCCACGGCAGGGCCGACAGCCAGGCGACGAGGTCGGCATCGACGCGCTCGGGCAGGACGACCGGCAACCGGGTATGCACGCGCAGGCGCCGGATGTGCGGCATGCGCGCGAGGGCGTCGGTGAGCTCGGCGAGCTTGGGCGTCGACAGCGACCACGGATCGCCGCCGGAGAGGATCACCTCGTCGATCGCCGGATCGGCTTCGATGAGCGCGAGTGCCTCGGCCCAGCCGCCGGCCGCGGCGGTCTCGTCGCCGTAGGGAAAATGCCGCCGGAAGCAGTAGCGGCAATTCACCGCGCAGCTGCCCGTGGCGACCAGCAGCGCGCGTCCGCGGTACTTGCGGATGACGCCCTGCCCGGCGCGCGCGAGCCCGTCGCCGACGGCATCCGGCACGAAGCCCGGCATCGGCCGCAGCTCGGCGTTCAGCGGGAGCACCTGGCGCAGCAGCGGGTCGTGTGGATCGCCGCGTCGCATGCGAGCGACGAAGCCGCGCGGCACGCGCATCGCGAACGTGGACGCCGCGGCCTCGGACATGCCCGTCGCCCGCGATTCGAGCCCGAGCAGGGCCAGCAGTTCGCGCGGATCGCGCACGGCGTCGCGCCAGAGCGCCTGCCAGCGCGCGGGCGCCGCCGGGTGCGGCGGGGGGAGGGCAGCAGGTATCATTGCGGGCTGATCCGATCGATCCGCCGGCCCGTCACGGCCCGGCTCGAGCCCATTCTAGCCGGCGCCCGCGGCCCGGCCCGCACACCCGCAGGAGTTTTTCCCATGGCCAGCCTCGGCATGAACGACGTCAAGACCGGACAGAAGATCCTGGTCAACAACGACCCGTGCGTCATCACGGAGACCGAGTACGTCAAGCCGGGCAAGGGCCAGGCCTTCACCCGCATCAAGTACCGCAACATCAAGAACGGCCGCGTGGTCGAGCTCACGATGAAGGCGACCGACAGCCTGGAAGTGGCCGATGTCGTCGACACCGACATGCAGTTCCTCTACTCCGACGGCGAGTACTGGCACTTCATGAACCCGGAATCGTTCGAGCAGGTGCAGGGCGACAAGGCCGGCATGGGCGGCGCCGAGAAGTGGCTGAAGGGCGAGGAGGAGTGCGTCGTCACCCTCTGGAACGGCACGCCGATCATGGTGCAGCCGCCGAACTTCGTGGAGCTCAAGATCGTCGAGACCGATCCGGGCGTCCGTGGCGACACCTCGGGCGGCGGCGGCAAGCCGGCCACGCTCGAGACCGGTGCCGTCGTGCGCGTGCCGCTGTTCGTCAACCAGGACGAGACGATCAAGGTCGACACGCGCTCGGGCGAGTACGTCAGCCGCGTGAAGTGAGTCATCGGCCGACCGGGCGACCGGTCGGTACCATGTCGAAGCCCGCGCACCGACGCGGGCTTCGTCGTATCGGGAGCCGCTGGCGCGGCGGTAACGCGCCCGCGCCTAGGCTTCCGGACCGGAAGGGCGAGGTGGACGGATGGGCGAAATGACCAGCGAGCGGTGCGACGTCTTGATCGAAGCCGGTTGGGTCGTGCCGGTGGAGCCGCACGGCGCGGTCTGGGCCGACCACGCGGTGGCGGTGCAGGGCGACCGCATCGTCGCGATCGGCCCGACCGCCGAGCTGCGCGCGCGCTTCGAGCCCGTCGAGGTGGTCTCGCGCCCGGGCTCGGTGGTGATCCCCGGCCTGGTCAATTCGCATACGCACAATCCGATGACGCTGCTGCGCGGCATCGCGGACGACCTGCCGCTGATGGAATGGCTGCAGGGCCACATCTGGCCCGTCGAAGGCGCGGTGATCGGCCCCGATTTCGTGCGCGACGGCGTGACGCTCGCCATCGCCGAGATGCTGCGCGGTGGCACGACGTGCGCCAACGAGAACTATTTCTTCCCCGACGTGCAGGCCGAGACGTACAAGCGGCACGGCTTCCGGGCGCTGGTCGGCCTGCCGGTCATCGACTTCCCGACCGCCTGGGCGAAGGACGCCGACGAGTACTTCGGCAAGGCCGCGGACGTCCATGCGGCATGGCAGGGCGACGACCTCGTCGGCACCGCCATCGCCCCGCATGCGCCGTACACCGTCAGCGACGCCAACTTCGGCCGCGTGCGCGACTTCGCGGCCGAGCGCGACGTCCGCATCCACCTGCACACGCACGAGACGGCGCAGGAGATCCGCGATTCGATCGCGCAGTTCGGCGTGCGCCCGCTCGCACGCCTCGATGCCCTCGGGTTGGTTACCGACCGCCTCATCGCCGTGCATATGACGCAGCTCACCGATGACGAGATCGCGCTCTGCGCCGAACGCGGCGTCTGCGTGGCGCATTGCCCGGAATCGAACCTCAAGCTCGCGTCGGGCTTCTGCCCGGTCTGCAAGCTTCAGCGCGCGGGCGTCACCTTCGGCATCGGCACCGACGGCTGCGCGAGCAACAACGACCTCGACATGGTCGGGGAAACGCGCACCGCCGCGCTGCTTGCCAAGGCGGTCGCGGACGACGCCTCGGCGCTCGATGCGGCGAGTGCGCTGCGCGCGGCCACCCTCGGCGGCGCGGTCACGCTCGGCCTCGGCTCCAGCATCGGCTCGATCCGCGCGGGCAAGCAGGCCGACCTCGTCTGCATCGACCTCGACCAGATCGAGACGCAGCCGCTGCACCACGTGATCTCGCAGATCGTGTACGCGACCGGCCGCCACCAGGTGACCGACGTCTGGATCGCCGGCCGCGCCAAATTGCGCGACCGGATCCTCGTCGACATGGACCTCGACGCCATCCGTGCGAACGCGCGCCAGTGGCGCTCGCGCATCGCCGACATCCGGGCCCCGAAATGACCACGCAGACCGTCGGCAATTTCCGCCAGTCCGAACTCGACCGCTTCGGCGCGCTGGCCGCGCGCTGGTGGGATCCGCAGGGCCCGCAGAAGCCGCTGCATGCGCTGAATCCGGTGCGGCTGAAATACGTCGCGGACCGCGTGCAGCTCGCGGGCGCCAAGGTACTCGATGTCGGTTGCGGCGCCGGCCTGCTGAGCGAGGCGATGGCGCTCGCCGGTGCCGACGTCACCGCGCTCGACCTCGCGCCGGAACTCGTCAAGGTCGCGCGCCTGCATGCCATGGAGAGCGGCGCCACGCTCGACTACCGCGTACAGCCCGTCGAGGAGGTCGCGGCGGCCATGCCGGGCGCATTCGACGCCGTCACCTGCATGGAGATGATCGAGCACGTGCCGGATCCGCAGGCGGTAATCCGCGCCTGCGCCGACGCGCTCAAGCCCGGCGGCCGGCTGTTCGTGTCCACCATCAACCGCACGCCGGCGGCCTTCGCACTGGCCATCGTGGGCGCGGAGTACGTCGCGCGCCTGCTGCCGAAGGGCACGCACCAGTACCGCGACTTCGTGCGTCCGGCGGAACTCGGCGCCTGGCTGCGCGGCGCCCATCTCGAACTCGAGGACGTCAGCGGGCTGAAGTACATGCCGCTCGCCAACAGCGCCCGGCTGTCGCGCCGGACCGACGTCAACTACATCGTCAGCGCGCGCAAGCCCGCATGAGCGACGCCCGGTTCCCGAAAGCCGTGCTGTTCGACCTCGACGGCACGCTGCTCGACAGCGCGCCCGACATGCTCGCCGCCGTCAACGCGATGCGCATGGCGCGGAACGCGGCGCCCATGGCGCTGGACGAACTGCGCCCGCACGTCTCGAAAGGTGCGCGGGCGATGGTCGGCGCTGCGTTTCCCGACGTCGACGCGTCGACGCGCGATGCTTGGATCCCGGAATTCCTCGACCACTACCGGCGCGAGCTCGGCCTGCATGGCCGGCCGTTCGACGGCGTGGAAACGCTGCTCGCCGCGATCGAGGCTGCCGGCAGCCTGTGGGGCATCGTCACCAACAAGCCCGAATCGCTGGCGGTTGCGCTGATGCCGCTGCTCGGCTGGCAGCAGCGGTGCGCGGTGCTGATCGGTGGCGACACGCTGCCCGCGCGCAAGCCCGATCCGCTGCCGCTGCACGTCGCCGCCGAGCGCATGGGCCTGGTGGCCGCCGACTGCGTCTACGTCGGCGACGACGAGCGCGACATCGCGGCCGCGCGCGCAGCCGGCATGCGCTCGATCGTCGCGCTGTGGGGCTACCGGCTCGATGGCGACGATCCGCTGGGGTGGCAGGGCGACGTCCTGCTGGACTCGCCGCGCGACATGCTCGATCCGGCGCGGTGGATGCCGTGACGGACGGGCCTTCGGACGCGTTCCCGGCCGGGGATCCTGCCGCGTTCGTCGCCAAGTGGCAGGGCGCGTGGCCCGAATGGCCGCTGGCGCGCGGTTTCGTACCCGCGGCTACCCACGCCCGCGCCCAGGCCTGGGAGGCGCTGCAGTTCGAGTGGCAGGAAGCGGCCTGGGGCGGCGGCGACGCGCGCCCGGGGGAGGCCAAGCTGGTGTGGTGGGCAGATGAGCTCGCCGGCTGGGCACAGGGCCGACGGCGGCATCCACTCGGCAGCGTGCTGCAGCGCGAGCCTGCGCCGTGGCGGGATGTAGCGTCGTCGCTGGCGGCGCTCGTCGCGACCCGCGGCGCGCCCAGCGATGCCGCGAGTGCCCGAGAGGCGCTCGCGCCCGTGGCTGCGGCGATCGCGGACGCCGAATGCGCGCTGCTGGGCGGGGCGACGGACGCGCGCGCGGTCACCGCCGGTTGGTTGCACGCGCGGCTTGCCCGGCACCCGGACGCGGCCGTCCCGACGAGCCTCGGTTCCGGTGCAACGGGCCGGGCCGCGTGGGCGCGTGAACTCGGCGCGTCATGGCCGACCCGTGAGGGCGCTCCTCCCGCGCGTGGCGTGATGCTGGCCCTCGCAGGCGCCCGGCTCGCCCGCGGCGATGCCGCGGCGCCGCTTCCGCCGTGGCGCGCGGTGTTCGCCGGTTGGC
>NZ_BAAGAB020000074.1:0-11008 GCF_047159895.1 Lysobacter xanthus | reverse complement strand
ACACCAACCACGCGGGTGGCATCCTCGGCGGCATCAGCACCGGCCAGGCGCTGCGCTGCTCGGTGGCATTCAAGCCGACGTCGAGCCTGCGGCTGCCGGTCGAGAGCCTCGATGCGGACGGCCGCATGAGTGAAGTGGTCACGACCGGGCGCCACGATCCCTGCGTCGGCATCCGTGCCACACCGATCTGCGAGGCGATGGTCGCGCTGGTGCTGATGGACCAGGCATTGCGACACCGCGCCCAGTGCGGCGACGTCGACGCGAAACGATAGCGGCCAGCCGCCGCGCGCGCCCCGAGCGCGACCCTCGGCTGCGCCGCGTCGCTTGTCTTCCCCTTCCGCACCCTCCATCGTCGCGACTTCCCGCACTGCGGGCGCGGCGAACGATTCCGAGACCGAACGCATGAAGAATCCCGTCAACGTTGCTGTCGTAGGCGCCACCGGCGCGGTCGGCGAAACGATGCTCGCCGTGCTCGCCGAGCGCGATTTCCCCGTTGGCCAGCTGCACCTGCTCGCGAGCGAACGCTCCGCAGGCGGGAAGGTCCAGTTCAAGGGCCGCGACTACGTCGTGCAGGACCTCGCCACGTTCGATCCCGCCGGCGTCGACATCGCGCTGTTTTCCGCGGGCGGCAGCGTGTCGAAGGACTACGCGCCGAAGTTCGCCGCCGCGGGCGCAGTGGTCATCGACAACTCGTCCGCGTTCCGGAATGACGACGACGTGCCGCTCGTCGTGTCCGAGGTGAACCCCGAAGCGCTGCGGAACCGCCCGCGCGGCATCGTGGCCAACCCGAACTGCTCGACGATGCAGATGCTCACGGCCCTCGCGCCGATCCACCGCGAGGCCGGCATCGAGCGCATCAACGTGGCGACGTACCAGTCCGTGTCCGGCACGGGTCGCAAGGCGCTCGAGGAGCTGGGCCGCCAGACCGCGGCGATGCTGAATTTCCAGGACCCGAAGCCCGAGGTCTACCCGGTGCAGATCGCGTTCAACGTGATCCCCCACGGTGGCGACTTCCTCGAGAACGGCTACACGAGCGAGGAGATGAAGCTCGTCTGGGAGACGCGCAAGATCCTCGGCGACGAGTCCATCCAGGTGAATGCGACCGTCGTGCGCGTCCCGGTGTTCTACGGGCACTCCGAGGCCGTGCACATGGAGACGCGCGGAAAGATCACCGCCGAGCGCGCGCGCGAACTGCTCGCATCGGCACCGGGCGTCGAGGTGGTGGACGACCGGGTGGCCGGCGGCTATCCGACGCCGGTGACGCACGCCTCCGGGAACGATCCGGTCTACGTCGGCCGCATCCGCGAGGACATCTCGCATCCGCGCGGCTTGTCGTTGTGGGTGGTGGCCGACAACATCCGCAAGGGCGCCGCCCTCAATGCGGTGCAGCTCGCGGAGCTGGTGATCGCCGAATGAGGTGCACGCGGCGTCGCAACCCTCGTGCGACGCCGCGTCGTCCTGCTAGAGTCGCGGCGGAACGAGGGGAGAGGTCGCCGTGAGGCCAATGTTGCGAACCGTCGGGCTGCTGGCCTTCGCGCTGGCGAGCGGTTCCGCCCAGGCGCTCGGCCTGGGCCAGATCCAGGTGAAGTCATCGCTCGGCCAGCCGTTGCTGGCCGAGATTCCCGTGATCAGCAACGATCCGTCGGAGCTCGTGAACCTCGACGCCGCGCTGGCGTCGCCGGAAACGTTCACCCGGATCGGCCTCGAGCCGCCGATCGGCATCGTGGCCGACTTGCACTTCACCGTCGGCAGCGATGCGCGCGGCCGGCCGCTGATCCGCATCACCACGACGCAGCCCGTCACCGAGCCGCTGCTCAACTTCCTGGTGCAGGTCGACTGGGGGCAGGGGCGGCTGGTGCGCGAATACACCGCGTCGGTCGACGTGCCCGGCTCGATCGAGGCCGGTCCGGCCACGCCCGTCCAGGCGCCGGTCGCCGAGGCGCCGCCGGTCGTCGAGCGGCCGGTCGCGGCCGTCCCGCCGCCGCCGCAGCAGCCCCGCGCACGACCGCAGCAGCCCGCGCCCGTGCCCGAGCGCTCGCAGCAGCCGGCGGCGCCGCGGGCGACACGCCCCCAGCAGCCGGCCGCGGCCGTGGCGACGGATTCGGTGAGGGTGCGACCGGGCGACACGGCATCGGTCATCGCCTCGCGCGTCGCACCCGAGGGCGTGACCGCCGGACAGACGCTCGTCGGCCTCTTCCGTGCGAATCCGGAGGCCTTCATCGGCGGCGACGTCAACCGCATCCGGCAGGGCAGCGTGCTGCGCGTGCCCGAGACGACGGAGCTGCAGGCGATCGAGGCCCGCGAGGCCGCCGATCTCGTCCGCGGCTACGCCCGCCAATGGCGCCAGGCCCGCACGCAGCCGCAGGCGGTCGCCGCCGCCCCGGCTGCGACCCCGCAGCCGGCACGACCCGCAACCCCCGCGCCGGCGCCCGCCGGTCGGCTCGAAATCGTTCCGCCGGGTGCAGGCCGCACGGCCCGCGGCGGCACCCAGTCCGGCATCGCGGCCGGAGGCGAGGGAGACATGGTCCGACAGGAACTGCTGCAGACGAAGGAAGCGCTCGCCGCGCGCGACGCCGAGGTGCAGGAGCTCAAGAGCCGCCTCGCCGATCTCGAAAAGCTGCAGGCGGACCAGCAGAAGCTGCTCGCGTTGCAGAATTCGCAACTGCACGCGGCCCAGCAGCGGCAGGCGACGCCGCCCGCGGCGCCGGCCCGCGCGCCCGATTCCTCGCCGCTGCCGTGGATCGCCGCGGGCGCGCTCGTGCTCGTCGGCCTG
Organism: Lysobacter xanthus; assembly: GCF_047159895.1. Classification (NCBI taxonomy): domain Bacteria; kingdom Pseudomonadati; phylum Pseudomonadota; class Gammaproteobacteria; order Lysobacterales; family Lysobacteraceae; genus Lysobacter; species Lysobacter xanthus. The sequence continues at coordinate 8,235 of NZ_BAAGAB020000074.1, read as the reverse complement.
CTCGCCGCCGCGTGGAACCGCCGTCGCTCGCGTCGTGAGCCGGTCTTCCGCGCGCCCGTCGACGCACCCCGGCCGTCGGTGGCCGATGCGTTCGCCATGCCGCCCGCGCCCGCGCCGGTGCCCGAGGCGCCGCTGGAGCCGGCCGTCGTCGTCCCCTCGTGGGAGCGTGGCGCCCGCACGCAGCCGGCACCTGTCCCGTCGGCTGCGCCGGTCGTGGACCCGCTGCCGGAGACGATGGCCGGGGACGTCGGGACCGATGCGGCGAACGTCGAACGCCTCGAGCTCGCGCAGGCCTACATCGACCTCGGCGACACCGACAATGCGCGACGCCTGCTCGACGAAGTCGTCGGCACCGGCGACGCGACCACCCGCGGCGTCGCCGCGCAGATGCTGCGGAACATCGGATGACCGAAAGGTCCGGCACCCCGCCGGCCGCCGAAGGCAGCACGCGTTACGCGATCGGCATCGAATACGACGGCACGGGCTTCAGCGGCTGGCAGCGCCTCAGCGCGCACGGCGAGCCCGAGCCGACGCCGCTGCCCACCGTGCAGGCGACGGTGGAGTCGGCGCTCTCGTTCGTGGCCGGCACGTCGATCGAGCTGACCTGCGCGGGCCGTACCGATGCCGGCGTGCACGCAGCGGGGCAGGTCGCGCATTTCGACTCGACGGTGAGGCGCGACCCGCGCGGCTGGGTGCTCGGCGCGACGTCGAAGCTGCCGCCCGAAGTGGCCGTGCTCTGGTGCCGCGAAGTGCCCCACGATTTCAACGCGCGCTTCTCGGCACGCGCCCGTCGCTACGTCTACCGCATCCTCAACCGGCCGGTGCGCCCGGCGTTGGGCCGCCGCATGCTCGGCTGGGAGCGGCGACCGCTTGACGCGGCCGCGATGCACCGGGCCGCACAGTCGCTGCTCGGCGAGCGGGATTTCTCCGCCTTCCGCACCGTGCACTGCCAGGCCGCGCATGCACGGCGCGAGATGCAGGAGATTCTCGTCCGCCGGGTCGGCGAGGTCGTGGAGGTCGAAGTGCAGGCGAACGCCTTCCTTCACCACCAGGTCCGCAACATCGTCGGCAGCCTGCTGATGGTGGGGCGCGGCGAACGGCCGGAAGGCTGGATCGCCGAAGTCCTCGAAGGCCGGGACCGCACGCTCGCGGGCCCGACCGCCCCCTCCGCCGGCCTGGTCTTCCTGGGACCGCGCTATCCCGCGCAATGGCAGCTTCCACCCGAGGTCACGCTGTGAATCGAACGCTCTTCCGCACCCGAATCAAGTTCTGCGGTTTCACCCGACCGGGCGACGTGCGCCTCGCCTGCGAGCTCGGCGTGGACGGCATCGGCTTCGTGTTCGCGCACAAGAGCTCACGCCGGATCGCGCCCGAGGAGGCCCGTGCCATGCGCCAGGCGCTGGCGCCGCTCGTCGATGCCGTCGCCCTGTTCCAGGACAACTCGCTGGAGGAAGTGCGCGACGTCGTGCGCCAGGTGCGCCCGAGCGTGCTGCAGTTCCACGGCGCGGAGGACGATTCGTTCTGCAGGTCGTTCGGCCTGCCGTACCTCAAGGTGGTGCCGATGGGCGAGGAGATCCTCGCGCCGCACTACCTGCAGCTGCGTTTCCCGGGCGCCGCGGGCTTCCTGCTCGACAGCCACAAGGCAGGGGAGAGCGGGGGCAGCGGCAAGACGTTCGACTGGAACCGCGTGCCGCGCGACCTGCAGAAGCCCTACGCGCTCGCCGGTGGGCTCACCCCAGAAAACGTCTTCGAGGCGGTCACCACCGCGACCCCGTGGGCGGTCGACGTCTCCAGCGGCATCGAGGCCGCGCCCGGGGTCAAGGACGGCGACGCCATGCGCCGCTTTGTCGAGGAAGTCCGGCGCGCCGACTGCCACACCGACGCGGTGGTGACGGCCTGCTGATGGCCTAAACTGGCGGGCCGCTCCCCCCGCGGTCCGCAGGCCCCCCCGCATGAACGATTTCGCCGCTCCGCTCTCCGTCGACGACTACAACGCGTATCCGGACACCGACGGCCACTTCGGCCGCTTCGGTGGCCGCTTCGTCGCCGAGACCCTGATGGGTCCGCTGCAGGAACTCGCCGCCGCCTACGACGCGGCGCGCGTCGATCCGACCTTCATCGACGCCTACGACCGCGACCTCGCGCATTACGTCGGCCGTCCCAGCCCGATCTATTTCGCGGAGCGCCTGACGCGCCACGCCGGCGGCGCGCGCATCCTGCTCAAGCGCGAGGACCTGAACCACACCGGCGCGCACAAGATCAACAACACCATCGGCCAGGCGCTGCTGGCCAGCCGCATGGGCAAGACGCGCATCATCGCGGAGACCGGCGCCGGCCAGCACGGCGTGGCGAGCGCGACGGTCGCCGCGCGGCTCGGCCTCGAATGCGTCGTGTACATGGGCGCGACCGACATCGAGCGCCAGAAGATCAACGTCTACCGCATGAAGCTGCTCGGCGCGACGGTCGTGCCGGTCACGAGCGGGTCGGCGACGCTCAAGGACGCGCTCAACGAGGCGATGCGCGACTGGGTGACGAACGTGCGCGACACGTTCTACATCATCGGCACCGTCGCGGGGCCCGACCCGTATCCGCGCATGGTGCGCGACTTCAACGCGATCGTCGGTCGCGAAGCGCGCGCCCAGATGCTGGCCGAATACGGCCGGCTCCCCGACGCCGTGACCGCCTGCGTGGGTGGCGGCAGCAATGCCATCGGCATCTTCCACGCCTTCCTCAACGACCGCGACGTGCGCCTCGTCGGTGCGGAAGCCGCCGGCGACGGCATCGACACCGGCCGCCACGCCGCCTCGCTCGCCGCAGGTCGCCCCGGCGTCCTGCACGGCAACCGCACCTATGTGATCTGCGACGACGACGGCCAGATCATCGAGACGCATTCGGTCTCGGCGGGCCTCGACTATCCGGGCGTCGGACCCGAGCACGCCTTCCTGAAGGACACGGGCCGCGCGGACTACGTCGGCGTCACCGACGACGAGGCGCTGGCCGCGTTCCACCTGCTCGCGCGCACCGAAGGCATCCTGCCGGCGCTCGAGTCGAGCCATGCGATCGCGCAGGCGGTGAAGCTCGCTCGCGACCTGCCCAAGGACGCGCTCGTGCTCTGCAACCTCTCCGGTCGCGGCGACAAGGACGTGCACACCATCGCAGCGCGCGAGGGCCTGTCGCTCTGAGCGACCGCGCGCCGCCGTTCCCCCTCCGCTGATCCGTCCCGCGGCCTCGACGAGGCCGCGCCATCGCACGCGAGCCCCATGTCCCGCATCGAAACGCGCTTCGCCCAGCTCAAGTCCGCCGGCCGCAAGGCCCTGGTGCCGTTCGTGACCGCGGGCGATCCGTCGCTCGAGGCCACCGTCCCCGTGATGCACGCGCTGGTCGAGGCGGGCGCCGACGTGATCGAGCTCGGCGTGCCGTTCTCCGATCCGATGGCCGACGGCCCGACGATCCAGCGCAGTTCCGAGCGCGCATTGGCGCGAGGCGTCGGCATCGACTACGTCATGCGCTGCGTGCGCGAGTTCCGCGAGCGGGACGGCGCGACGCCGGTCGTGCTGATGGGTTACCTCAATCCGGTCGAGATCCGCGGGCCGCTGGCCTTCGCGCGCCTTGCGGCCGAGTCCGGCGTCGACGGCATCCTGCTCGTCGACCTGCCGCCCGAGGAAGCGCGTGAATTCCGCGATGCCTTCGAGGCCGCGGGCGTCGACCTGATCCTGCTCGCATCGCCCACGTCGTCGGATGCGCGCATCGGGATGCTGCAGGGCCTGGCGCGCGGCTATCTCTACTACGTGAGCTTCGCCGGGGTGACGGGCGCCGACCGCCTGGACACGGGTGCGGCCGGTGAGCGCCTGCGAATGATCCGCGAGGGCACGGACGTGCCGGTGGTCGCGGGCTTCGGCATCCGCGACGCCGCGAGCGCCGCGGCGATGGCGGTGGACGCCGATGGCGTGGTCGTCGGCAGCGCGCTCGTCGCCGCGATCGACGGCCAGGCCGAGCCTGCCGCCGCCGCGCGCGCTTTTCTCGCCCCGCTGCGCGCTGCGCTCGACGCCTGATCCCGCCGCGTTGCCGGCGTCGCGGCCGGTCGCTCCGGACGGCTGCGCTACACTGACCCGCTGGCCGCGTGGCGGCCGTTCGTCCGACAGGGGAGAGCCTCCAGCATGTCCTGGCTCAAGAAACTGATGCCCTCCGGCATCCGCACCGAAGGCACGCAGCGCCGCCGCAGCGTGCCCGAGGGTGTCTGGGAAAAGTGCGACCGCTGCGCCAGTGCGCTCTATCGGCCCGAGCTCGAGGAGAACCTCGAGGTCTGCCCGAAGTGCGGCTTCCACATGCCCATCCGCGCCCGCGCGCGGCTCGCTTCGCTGTTCGATGCGGGCAGCATGGTCGAGATCGGCGCGGAACTTGGGCCGACCGACGTCCTCAAGTTCCGCGACCAGAAGAAATATTCCGATCGCATCCGTGCGGCGCAGAAGTCCACCGGCGAGCGCGATGCGCTGGTCGCGATGCGCGGCACGCTCGACGGGCGCGACCTCGTCGCCTCGTCGTTCGATTTCGCCTTCATGGGTGGCTCGATGGGCTCGGTGGTCGGCGAGCGCTTCGCGCTCGCGGCCGAGACGGCGCTCGAGCTCGGCTGCCCGTTCGTGAACTTCTCCGCGTCCGGCGGTGCGCGCATGCAGGAGTCGCTGTTCTCGCTGATGCAGATGGCGAAAACCTCCGCCGCGCTCGGTCGCCTCCGCGCGGCAGGCCTGCCCTACGTCTCGGTGCTCACGCACCCCACGACCGGCGGCGTATCCGCGTCGTTCGCGATGCTGGGCGACCTCAATATCGCCGAGCCCGAAGCGCTGATCGGCTTCGCGGGTCCGCGCGTGATCGAGCAGACGGTGCGCGAGAAGCTGCCGGACGGGTTCCAGCGCTCGGAATTCCTCGTCGAACACGGCGCGATCGACCTCATCTGCGATCGCCGCGAAATGCGTGCGCGGCTCGCGCACCTGCTCGCGATCCTGATGAAGCAGCCCGCGCCCCCCGAGGTCGCGTCCGCATGAGCCGTCGGTATTTCGGCACCGACGGCATCCGCGGCCGCGTAGGCGAGGGTCCGATCTCGGCCGACTTCGTGCTGCGCCTGGGCAATGCCTACGGCCACGCGCTGCGGTCGCACGCGCCCGCATGGCGCAAGCCGGTCGTCATCATCGGCAAGGACACGCGCATCTCGAACTACATGTTCGAGGCGGCGCTGGAGGCCGGCCTGGTGGCCGCCGGCGTCGACGTGCAGCTGATGGGTCCGATGCCGACACCCGCCGTCGCACATCTGACGCGCTCGCTGCGCGCGGACGGCGGCATCGTGATCTCGGCCTCGCACAATCCGCACTACGACAACGGCATCAAGTTCTTCTCCGCGCAGGGCGAGAAGCTCGACGACGCGACCGAACTCGCCATCGAGGCGGCGCTCGACGAACCCTTCCGCACGGTCGCGTCGGACGAACTGGGCAAGGCGCTGCGGACGCGCGAAGCGCTCGGCCGCTACGTCGAGGCCTGCAAGACGAGCGTGCCGCGCCGGTTCGATCTCGGCGGCATGCAGATCGTCATGGACTGCGCGAACGGCGCGACGTACCAGATCGCGCCGATCGTCTTCCGCGAGCTCGGCGCGCGCGTGAGCGCGATCGGCGTCGAGCCGAACGGCACGAACATCAACGACGGCGTCGGTTCCACGCATCCGCAGCATCTGGCCCGCAAGGTCGTCGAGCTCGGCGCGGACCTCGGCATCGCGTTCGACGGCGACGGCGACCGCCTGCTCTTCGTCGACGCACAGGGCCGTGTCTGCGACGGGGACGACCTGATCTATGTGCTCGCGTGCGACTGGCAGGCCAGCGGCCGACTGCACGGACCCGTGGTCGGCACCCTGATGAGCAATTTCGGTCTAGAGAAGGCGCTGGGCGAGCGGGGCATCGAGTTCATCCGCTCCCGCGTCGGCGACCGTTACGTCCACCAGCAGCTGGTGGACCGCGGCGGCATCCTCGGCGGCGAGGCCTCGGGGCACCTGCTGTGCCTGGACCGCACCAGCACCGGCGACGGCATCATCAGCGCGCTGCAGGTGCTGGAGGTGCTGGGCCGGCGCGGACTGTCGCTGGCCGAGGCGTTGTCGGGCCTGCAGCGCGTTCCGCAGAAGACGATCAACGTGCGCGTGCCCGCGGGTGCGAAGCCTTCGGAGGCCGAAAGCGTGAAGGCTGCGCTCGCCGCGGCGCAGCGCGACGTCGAAGGCCGTGGACGCGCGTTCCTGCGCCCGTCGGGCACGGAACCCGTCGTGCGCGTCACCGTCGAAGCCGACGACGAGGCGCTCGTGCAGTCCACGCTCGAGCGTCTGGCGAGCGCCGTGCGCGATGCCGCGTCCGCGCCGCTTTGACACCGCTCAAGCCGGTGCGCCGGCGAACGCTTCATCCTGACGCCTGCCCAACGAATCCCTGAGCCATGAACCAGATTCCGACCCTCGACATCCAGCGCTTCGACGACGCGGCCCAGCGCGAGGCCTTCGTGGCCGAGCTCGGCGCCACCTACCGCGAGTGGGGCTTCGCGGGCGTGCGCAACCACGGCATCCCGCAGCAGCTGATCGACGACGCGTACCGGGTCTTCGCGCAGTTCTTCGCGCTGCCCGAGGCGATCAAGCGCAAGTACCACGTGCCGGGCGGCGGCGGCGCGCGTGGCTACACGCCGTTCGGCATCGAGACCGCGAAGGGCGCGCAGCACTTCGATCTCAAGGAGTTCTTCCACATCGGCCGCGAGATCGCGCGCGACTCGAAGTACGCGGACTCGATGCCCGCCAACGTCTGGCCGGAAGAGCTGCCGGAATTCCGCGACGTCGGCTACCGGCTGTATACGGCGCTCGACACGCTCGGCTCGCGCATGCTCTCCGCGCTCGCGCTGCATATTGGCCTGCCCGGCGACTACTTCGTCAACGTCACGAACCAGGGCAACTCGATCCTTCGCCCGATCCACTATCCGCCGATCACGACCCCCGACGTGCCGAACGTGCGCGCCGGCGCGCACGAGGACATCAACCTCATCACGCTGCTGGTGGGCGCGAGCGCCGAAGGCCTCGAGGTGCTGTCGCGCAAGGGCGAGTGGATCCCGTTCACCGCGCAGTCCGACACGATCGTCGTGAACATCGGCGACATGCTGCAGCGTCTGACGAACCACGTGTATCCGTCGACGACGCACCGGGTGGTCAATCCGCCGGGCGAGAAGGCGCGACAGCCGCGCTATTCGACGCCGTTCTTCCTGCACCCGAATCCGGGCTTCGTGATCGACGTGCTGCCGTCCTGCGTCTCGGCTGACAATCCGAGCCGCTATCCCGAGGCGATCACCGCGCAGGGGTATCTCGAAGAGCGTCTGCGCGAGATCAAGCTCAAGTAAGCCGCGACCGGACGTCGCCGCGATCGAAAAGCCCGGCCTCCGCCGGGCTTTTTCGTGGCGGGGCGAGCAGGACGCCTGTCAGGCCATCCAGAAGAACACCGCCGCCATCCGCTTGGTCTCCGGCGTTCGCCCGCAGTACGCCGTCGCGCTGTGGATGAGGTTCGCCCGGTACACCAGCAACCGGTTGTAGCGATGCGGCAGGCGCACGTCCTCGACGAAACTGCCCGGCGCGACGAAGCGCGTGCCGAGCGCCTCGACGAGATTGTTGTGCGGCGGCATCACCGCGTTGCCGCCGAGCTGGCCGGTCGGCAGTCGCTGACGGTAGAACGCCGTGCCACAGTCCTCGGGCGTCTTCGGATTGAGGTAGAGCACCGCCGCGAACCTGCAGAGCGCGCGGGAGTCGGTATGAGGACGCACTTCGCCCTCGTCGATGCCGACCGCCTGGATGCAGTTGTGGTTGAGGGTGGCGCCGTCCGGCGATGCCTGCACCCACAGCTTCGTGGCACCGGTGAGCTCGCGGACGCGCGCTTCGACGAGCGCGAGTTCGTCCGCTTCGAGCCCGGGCATGATCCGCATGCCCGGCCAGCTCTCGTCGCGGTGCGGCCAGCCCAGCGTCCAGTCGTCGCGGGCCAGCGCGCGTTCGCGCACGCGGTCGGGATCCGGCAACGCGTCGTCGACCACCCAGTAGTCGCGGCCGGGGGTGGGCTTGCGGTAGGGGAGGACGGGCAGGCGCGGCGGGGCGGGCGGCATGGCCGGACTATACCGGCGCGTCCGGCGGGTTCACCCGCACGCCGGCTTCCGCCAGCGCCTTGCGCCCCCGGGGCGGCTTGTCAG
>NZ_BAAGAB020000073.1:0-11976 GCF_047159895.1 Lysobacter xanthus | reverse complement strand
CGATCAGCAGGCCTTCGAGCAGTTGGCGCAGGCGGCGGAAGCTGCCGGCGACGAGGCGGGCCGACACCCCGGCATGCTGATCGCGCGCGACGGCGCCACGTGGACGCGCGCCGACGGCGTGCGTGCGGGCCTCGACACGCGAGCCCTGCAGGCGCTCAACGGTCGTCCGTTCGCGTTTTCGGGCTTCGACTGGGACTACGGCGGCTACGTCACCGACTGGAAGGGCGGCCACCTGGCGCACGGCGGACGCTTCGTCGGGCCGGTGCGCCTGTGCGCGCCGGGGTCGACGCCACCCGGGTATCCCGAGGGCGACGGCGAGTTCATGTCCGACGCCGAGGCGGTGCGGGCCGCTCCGCCGGTCGTCTGTGAGGTCGGACTCGCCCTGGGCCAGCGCGCCGACTGAGCGGCACCGCGCTGCGTCTCAGGGACGCAGCGCAGGATTGTCCCAGCCGGGCCGCGCCGCGAAGCGCGCGCCGTACCTGGATTCCAGCGCACGCAGCCGCGCCAGCACCACGTCGACCCCGGTCTCGCGCACGTACTGGATGGGGCCGCCGCGGAACGGCGCGAACCCGGTGCCGAAGATGACGCCCGCGTCGAGCAGGTCGGCATCGGCCACCACGCCCTCGTGCAGGCAGGCGACCGCCTCGTTGACCATCGGCAGCACCAGGCGGTCCTCGAGGTCGTCCGGCGCCACGTAGCCCTGCGGGACCTCGGGCTTCACCGCCCTGCCGTTCTCCCACTTGTAGAGGCCCTGGCCGTCCTTCTTGCCGCGACGGCCGGCCTCCGGCGGCACCGCGAGCGCCGCCGGGATCGGCAGGCCCAGGAACGGCGCGAGTTCCGCGCCGACCCCCGCGGCGACGTCGAGGCCCACGGTGTCGACCAGTTCGATCGGGCCCATCGGCATGCCGAAGTTGACCGCCGCCTTGTCGATCGCGCGGCCGGGAATCCCTTCGGCGTAGGCGGTGGCGGCCTCGAGCATGTACGGGAACAACACGCGGTTGACGAGAAAGCCCGGCGTGCCGGCCACGGGCACGGGGAACTTGTCGATGGCGCGGCAGAAGCCGGCGAGGCGCTGTTCGGTGGCCGGGTCCATGCCGTCGTGCCGGATGATCTCCACGAGCGGCATCAGCGCCACAGGGTTGAAGTAGTGGAGTCCCGCGAACTGCGCGGGGCGCATCAGGCCGCCGCGCAGTTCGTCGAGCGCGATCGAGGACGTGTTCGTCGTCAGCAGCGCGTCGGCCTTCATGCGCGGCTCGACATCGCCGTACAGCGCGCGCTTCGCGTCAGGACGCTCGACGATCGCCTCGATCAGCAGGTCGGCATCGGCAACTCCTGAGCCTTCGACGTCGCCACGCAGGCGCGCCGCGACGGCCGGGCGCTTCGCCTCGTCCTTGACGCGTTTGGCGAACAGGTCCGACGCGCGCTGCAATGCCGCGTCGACGAAGCGCTGCTCGCGGTCGGCGAGCGTCACCTCGAAGCCCTTGTAGGCCGACCAGGCGGCGATGTCGCCACCCATCACGCCGGCGCCGACGACATGCACGCGGCGAATGCCGTGGTCCTTCGTGCCCTGCGATTTCAAGCGTTCCTGCAGGAAGAAGACGCGGATGAGGTTGCGGGCGGTGGGCGTGGCGGACAGCTTCACGACCGCGCGCCGTTCGTTGTCGAGCAACTGCTTCGTCGTGCCGCCGCCGCGACGCCAACTCTCGATCAGTGCATAGGGCGCGGGGTAGTGCGCCTTGCGGGCCTTGCGCGCGACCTGCTTGGCCAGCTGCGGCGCGAGCGCCTGGCGCGCGGCCCAGGTGTTCGTCGCCCATGCCAGCGCACGCTGCTTGAACGGACGCTCGCTGCCGCGCAGCGCGAGCTTCGCCGCCGCGTCGATCAGGTCGGATGCGGGGACCACGCGGTCGACGAGCCCCATGCCCTTCGCCGCGCGACCGGTCACGGTGCGGCCGGTGAGCATCAGGTCGAATGCGGCGGGTGCGCCGACGAGGCGCGGCAGGCGCACGCTGCCGCCCCAGCCCGGAAAGATGCCGAGCTTCACTTCAGGCAGGCCGATGCGGGTGGAGGCGTCGTCGCTCGCGACGCGATAGCCGCAGGCGAGGGCGAGCTCGGTGCCGCCGCCCATGCAGAAGCCGTGGATCGCGGCGACCGTGCGGAAGGGCAGGCGCGCGATGCGCTCGAACACGCGCTGGCCGCGCGCGATCGCGGCGTCGACCGTGCCGCGCTGGTCGAACACCTGGAACTCCTTGATGTCGGCGCCGGCGATGAAGCCGCTGGTCTTCGCCGAGCGGATCACGAGGCCCTTCGGCGGCTCGAGCAGCAGGCGCTCGAGGATGCCGTCGAGCTCGATCAGCACGTCCTGCGAGAACGTGTTGACGGTGCTCTCCGCCTTGTCGAACGACAGCACGACGAGGCCGTCGTCACGGGATTCGGCATGCCAGTGGTGCATCGGCAGGCCGTCGAAGCGGGAGGAGGCGGGCATCGGGAAACCATCCGTTCACGTATGGAGCATCCGGCTATCATCGGGAGGTTGTTTCACGTGCGTCAATCCGCGCCCCCGTTCGACGCCTCGCGCCCCGCCGCGGCCGGTGAACTTTTCCGCGATGGCGTTGTCCCAATGCCCGGTGATGCCGGGCGGCTACAGGAGTGCCGGCCGGCATGGCCGAAGAGGAAGGGTCTGCAATGGAATCCGGTTCCGCGGCGGAGTCGCCGCTCGACCGGGAGCTGGTCGAGCGCGTCCAGCGTGGCGACAGCGCCGCTTTCGACGTGCTGGTGCGCAAGTACCAGCACCGGATCGTGGGGCTGATCGGGCGCTACGTGCACGACTGGAGCGAATGCCAGGACGTGGCCCAGGACGTCTTCATGCGCGCCTACCGCGCGTTGGGGAACTTCCGGGGCGATGCCCAGTTCTCCACGTGGCTGCACCGGATCGCCGTGAATACCGCCAAGAACCATCTCGTCGCCCAGAACCGCAGGCCGCCGACCGACGACATCGACGTCATGGACGCCGAGCAGTTCGACATGACCTCCCGACTGCGCGACAGCGACACGCCGGAGCACGAACTGCTGCGGCAGGAAGTCGAGCGCACGGTGATGGACGCGGTGAACCGCCTGCCGGGCGAACTGCGCGATGCCATCACGCTGCGCGAGGTCGAAGGCCTCAGCTACGACGAGATCGCCGAACGCATGGGCTGCCCGATCGGCACGGTGCGCTCGCGCATCTTCCGGGCGCGCGAAGCGATCGATGCGCAACTCAAGCCCTTGCTCGACACCGATACCTCCGGCGCCCGGGAGCGGCAGCGATGAATGCGAACGACATGTCAGAACACGACCGCGAAGTCCTGAGCGCGCTGCACGATGGCGAACTCGACGGCGAGGCACGCCTGTTCGCCCTGCGTCGTCTCTCGCACGACGCGGCGTGGCAAGCCGACATCGGGCGCTGGCAGCTGATCGGCGATGCGATGCGCCGGCAGGCGCCGATCGCCGCGCCTTCCGACTTCGCCGAGCGCGTGCGCCGCGACGTGGCTGGTGCGCAGGTCGCGGTGCCGTCGGTACCGGCCGTGGCCCCTGTCGCCACGCCGCGACAGCGTCCCGCGCTGCGCTGGGTCGGCGGCGCGCTCGCGGCGTCACTCGCCGTGGTCGGCGTCTTCGCGCTCCGCGGCGCACCGGAGGCTGCACCCACGGCCGAGGTCGCTTCGACCGCGACCGGCGTGAGCGGCCCGGTCGAGGTCGCGGCGCCGACACCGGCCGTCGTGCCGGCCGTGCCGACGCTCCCGGTGGCGCCGATCACCAACGACGGGGCCGCGCCGCGCGTGGCGACCGCCCCGCGTGCGCCGTCGAGCGTGCGCGCCTCCCGCCGCGAAGCTGCGCCGGTCGTCACCGCGACGCCGGCGGCGGAAACGGCAGTGGCCGCGGTGGCCGTTCCGGTCGCGCCCAATCCGTTCCACGTCCCGGCCGCGGACCCGCTCGCGCCGCGTCCGTGGCCACGCGCGGCGCTGGCCGGCCCGGCCGGTGCGCTCACGGCGAGCTACGGCACCAGCGAGCCGGCGCAGGCGTCGCCCTCGTTCTTCCCGTTCGAGCCGAAGCCTCGCGCCGAGGCCGGGGCTGACGCGCCGTCGCCCTGATTCTTCCCCCGATCGGGCCGCCTGCGCGGCCCCGCAACGATCCGAGGCCGATTCGATGAACCGACCGCTCCACACGCTCGCCCTCGTGGGCGCCATCGCGCTCGCGCTGCCCGCCGCCTGCACGGCCCAGCAGCCGCAGGCCGCGCCACTGCCCGTGCCGTCCACCGCGCCGCCGGCTGTGTCGATGGTCTCCGGACTGCCCGACTTCACGAATCTGGTGCAGCAGGTCGGCCCGGCGGTCGTCAACGTCAGCGCGGAGATGCGCGGCAACCGCGGGCGCCGCGCCGGTGCGCAGGACGCCGACATCCCGGAAATCTTCAAGCGCTTCTTCGGCGAGGACATGCCGTTCCCGGGCGGCCCCGACGGCGCGCCGCGCACGCCGGGCGGTCCGGACAACGGCCTGCAGGGCATTTCGCTCGGCAGCGGCTTCCTGGTCTCGGACGACGGCTACCTGTTGACCAACCACCACGTCGTCGACGGCGCCAGCACGATCACCGTGCGCCTGTCGGACCGTCGCGAGTTCAAGGCCAAGCTGGTCGGCAGCGACGAGCAGTCGGACATCGCGCTGCTCAAGATCGACGGCCGCGGCCTGCCGGCACTGCGCATGGCGACCGATGGCGTGAAGGCCGGCCAGTGGGTCGTCGCGATCGGCTCGCCGTTCGGCCTCGACCATTCGGTGACCGCCGGCATCGTCAGTGCCGTCGGCCGCTCGAACCCGTACGCGAACCAGCAGTACGTGCCCTTCATCCAGACCGACGTCGCGATCAACCGCGGCAATTCGGGCGGCCCGCTGCTCAATACGCGCGGCGAGGTGGTCGGCATCAACTCGCAGATCTTCTCGAACTCGGGCGGCTACATGGGCGTGAGCTTCGCGATCCCCAGCGACCTCGCGACCTCCGTCGTTCAGCAGCTCCGCACCACGGGCCGTGTGGCCCGCGGCCAGCTCGGCGTGCAGGTGCAGCCGGTCACGCAGGAGGCGGCGCAGACGTTCGGCCTGCCCAACGCGAGCGGCGCGCTCGTCGGCGACGTCATCGCGGGCGGCGCCGCAGCGCGCGCCGGCCTCCAGCGGGGCGACGTGATTCGTGCGGTCAACGGTCGACCGGTGAACGATTCGGCCGACCTGCCGCCGCTGATCGGCGCGCTAACGCCGAAATCGCGCGTGCAGTTGGCGGTGATCCGCGACGGCAAGTCGATCCAGGTTCCGGTGGTGCTGGACGAGCTGAACGTGTCCGAGGACGACGAGGCACCGAACGCGGCGCGGCCCGCGGCACCCGTCGCGACGCCGACCAGCAGCCTCGGCGTCGCGGTCCAGGACCTGACGCCCGCCGAGCGCCAGAAGCTCGGCCTGCGCGCCGATGAAGGCGTGCGCATCGCCCGGCTGGAGGGCGCGCAGGCGCGCGAGGCCGGGCTGCAGCCCGGCGACGTCGTCCTCCAGGTCGGCCGGACGGCGGTGGGCAGCGTGGCCGAGCTTGGGCGCGCGGTGGCGGCGATGCCCCGCGGCCAATCGATCATGCTGCTGGTGCGCCGAGGCGCATCGACCCAGTTCCTGTCGGTCGACCCCGCGGGCTGAGGCGTTCAGGGCGGCCGCGGATCCCGCGGCCGTCCGGGCCCGGCCGGCCGCTATGCGATAATCCCGGGTTATTTCGCCTCGGCCTCGCCCGCTTCATGCAGCAGATCCGCAACTTCTCCATCATCGCGCACGTCGACCACGGCAAGTCGACGCTCGCCGACCGCATCATCCAGATCTGCGGCGGCCTCGAAGCGCGCGAGATGGAAGCACAGGTGCTCGACTCGAATCCGATCGAGCGCGAGCGCGGCATCACCATCAAGGCGCAGTCCGTCTCGCTTCCCTACAAGGCGAAGGACGGAAAGACCTACTTCCTGAACTTCATCGACACGCCGGGCCACGTCGACTTCAGCTACGAAGTCAGCCGTTCGCTCGCCGCGTGCGAAGGCGCGCTGCTCGTCGTCGACGCCGCGCAAGGCGTGGAGGCGCAGTCGGTCGCCAACTGCTACACGGCGGTCGAACAGGGCCTCGAAGTCGTGCCCGTGCTCAACAAGATCGACCTGCCGACCGCCGACATCGAGCGCGCGAAGGCGGAGATCGAGGCGGTGATCGGCATCGATGCCGAAGACGCCGTCGCCATCAGCGCGAAGACCGGCCTCAACGTCATCGACGTGCTGGAGGCGATCGTGCATCGCATCCCGCCGCCGAAGCCGCGCGACACCGATCGCCTGCAGGCGCTGATCATCGACTCCTGGTTCGACAACTACCTCGGCGTGGTCTCGCTGGTGCGCGTCATGCAGGGCGAGATCAAGCCCGGCGACAAGGTGCTGGTCATGACGACCGGGCGCTCGCACCAGGTCGAGGGTGTCGGCGTGTTCACCCCGAAGCGCAAGCCGCTCGACGCGCTGCGTGCGGGCGAGGTGGGCTGGGTGACGGCGTCGATCAAGGACGTGCACGGTGCGCCCGTGGGCGACACGCTGACGCATACCGCCAATCCCGCGCCGTCGCCGCTGCCGGGCTTCCAGGAGATGCAGCCGCGCGTCTTTGCCGGCCTGTTCCCGGTGGACGCGGAGGACTACCCGGATCTCCGCGAGGCGCTGGAGAAGCTGCGCCTGAACGATGCGGCGCTGCGCTTCGAGCCCGAGAGCTCGGAAGCGATGGGCTTCGGTTTCCGCTGCGGCTTCCTCGGCATGCTGCACATGGAGATCGTGCAGGAGCGCCTGGAGCGCGAGTACAACCTCAACCTGATCAGCACCGCGCCCACGGTGATCTACGAGGTGCTGAAGACCGACGGCTCGGTGATCCCCATGGACAACCCGGCCAAGCTGCCGCCGGTGAACATGGTGGAGGAGATCCGCGAGCCGATCATCCGCGCCAACATCCTCACGCCTCCCGACTACGTCGGCAACGTGATCAAGCTCTGCGAGGAAAAGCGCGGCGTGCAGGTCAGCATCACCTACATGGGCCAGCAGGTGCAGATCAGCTACGAGCTGCCGATGGCGGAGGTGGTGCTCGACTTCTTCGACAAGCTGAAGTCGGTCTCGCGCGGCTACGCCTCGCTGGACTACCACTTCCTGCGCTTCCAGGCCGGCCCGTTCGTGCGCGTGGACACGCTCATCAACGGCGACAAGGTGGACGCGCTGTCGATCATCACGCATCGCAGCCATGCCGACCGCCGCGGTCGCGACCTCACCGAGAAGATGAAGGAGCTGATCCCGCGGCAGCAGTTCGACGTCGCGATCCAGGCGGCGATCGGCGCGCAGGTCATCGCGCGCACCACGGTCAAGGCACTGCGCAAGAACGTGCTGGCCAAGTGCTATGGCGGCGACATCTCGCGCAAGAAGAAGCTCCTCGAGAAACAGAAAGAAGGCAAGAAGCGCATGAAGCAGGTCGGCCGCGTGGAGATTCCGCAGGAAGCCTTCCTCGCGGTGCTCAAGGTCGACCAGTAACGCAAGTGCCGTGAGGCGCGCCCGGGATCGGGAACCCGGGCCGCCTGTCGCGATCCAACTCCCGTCACGAACAACCGTCCCCAGGGATTGCCATGCGCTGGTTCGAAATCATCCTCGTCGTGCTGACGCTCGCCAGCGGCCTGATCTGGCTGCTGGACCGGCTCGTGCTCGCCAAGCGCCGCGCCGCGCGCGATGGCCTGCTCGAAACGCCGGGCGACCCGGTGCTGGTCGACTACGCGAAGTCGTTCTTCCCCGTGCTTGCCGTGGTGCTGGTGCTGCGGACGTTCGTGGCCGAGCCCTTCCGCATCCCCTCGAACTCGATGATGCCCACGCTGCTCACGGGCGACTTCATCCTGGTCAACAAGTTCAACTACGGCCTGCGCCTCCCCATCAGCAACGCGAAGGTCGTGCCGATCGGGGAACCCAAGCGCGGCGAGGTCGTTGTCTTCAGGCCGCCGCACCATCCGGAACAGGACTGGATCAAGCGCGTCATCGGCCTGCCGGGCGACCGCATCGCCTACCACGACCACGTGCTCAGCGTGAACGGCACGCCCGTGCGCTACCAGCCGGTCGGCGTCTACCAGGGCGTCGGCAACGGCGCGGAGATGACCGGTGCCGAGGAGCTCGAAGAGGCGCTGCCGGGCCGGCCCCATCGGGTGCTCGAGCGCACCGAGCAGATCCGGTACGACGGGCAGGGCGAGTGGACCGTGCCGCCGGGCCACTATTTCGTGATGGGCGACAACCGGGGCAACAGCGAAGACAGCCGATACTGGGGCTTCCTGCCGGAGTCGAACCTGCGCGGCAAGGCGTTCCTGATCTGGCTGAACTGCGAAGGCTGGTTCTGCTCGGGCGCGTTCGACGCGTCGCGCATCGGTACCGCGATCCGGTGATACTGTCGTCCTCTCGGACCCTTGGGGAAGGAAAGTCATGAGACGCAACCAGAAGGGCATGAGCCTCGTCGGTTTCATCCTGGTGCTCGGTGTCGTGGGCGTGTTCCTGTACATGGGCATGAAGCTGGTGCCGATGTATTCGGAGTACTTCTCGGTGAAGAAGGCACTCGAAGGCATGGCGAACGAGGGTGGGATGGCCGAGAACGATCCGGCCAAGATCAAGGATTTCTTCTTCCGCCGCATGGATATCAACTACGGCGAAGACGTGAAGCCCGAGAACGTGAAACTCACGCGGAAGGATTCCGGTTGGCTGATGACGGTGGACTACGAAGTTCGCCGCCCGCTCATCGCGAACCTCGACGTCGTCGGGCACTTCAAGGCCGAGAAGGAATTCAGGCGGACCGCCGACTGACGCGTGGAAACCGCGTTCGGCCACCGCTTCGACCGCCCCGAGTTGCTGCAGCAGGCGCTTCGCCACCGCAGTGCCGGGGCGCCGCACAACGAGCGCCTCGAGTTCCTTGGGGACGCGCTCGTCAACCTGTTCGTGGCGGAAGCGCTGTACGTCCGTTGGCCGAAGGTGGACGAGGGCGCATTGACGCGGGCCCGCGCGGAGCTCGTGCGTGAGTCCTCGCTGGCGCAGATCGCCCGGGAGCTCGACATCGGCTCGAAGCTGACGCTCGGGCCGGGTGAGATGAAGTCGGGCGGGCACCGGCGCGATTCCATCCTCGCCGACGCGGTCGAGGCGGTCGTGGCCGCCATCTACCTCGACGCCGATTTCGAGCGCTGCCGTGCCGCCGTGCTGCCCTGGTTCGAAGGGGCGATGGCCGCGCTGCCGCCGCCGAACAAGGTCGGCAAGGACGCGAAGACGCGCCTGCAGGAATGGCTCCAGGGCCGGCAGAAGCCACTGCCGGTCTACGCCCTATTGTCGGAAGACGGCGAAGAGCACGCCCGGACGTTCCGGGTGAGCTGCACGCTCGTGCAGCCGCCCGTAGTCACGGAGGGCGAGGGCCTGTCGCGCCGTGCCGCCGAGCAGGTGGCGGCCGAGGCGGCGCTCGCGCGCCTGGAAAGCGCCATCCGCTGAAGCGGCTCACGGCCGGCCCGTGCCGGGCCCGTACAATGCCGGCATGGATAACGCACCGCATCGCGCCGGCCACGTCGCCGTCATCGGCCGACCCAACGTCGGCAAGTCGACGCTCGTCAATGCGCTGGTCGGCGCCAAGATCTCGATCACCTCCAACCGGCCGCAGACGACGCGGCATCGCCTGCTCGGCATCGCCACGTTCCCCGCGGGCCAGCTGATCCTGCTCGACACGCCGGGCATCCATCGGGAGCAGAAGCGAGCGATGAACCGGATGATGAATCGCGCGGCGCGTGGCGCACTCGAAGGGGTGGATGCGGCGATGCTGGTGGTGCAGGCCGGTCGCTGGGACGACGAGGACGGCCTCGCGTACGACGCGCTCAAGTCCGCCGGCATCCCGGTCGTGCTGGTGGTCAACCAGGTCGACCGCATGAAGGACAAGACCGCGCTGCTCCCGTACCTCGCCAAGGTCTCGCAGGGCCGCGAGTTCGCCTCGGTGCATCCGGTGTCCGCGCTCAAGGCGCTGGGGCTCGATGCGCTGGTGCGCGACACGCTCGCGCTCGTGCCCGAGCAGGACGCGCTCTACGGCGAGGACGAGATCACCGACAAGAGCCAGCGCTTCCTCGCCGGCGAGATGGTGCGCGAACAGCTGATGCGCCAGCTCGGCGACGAGCTGCCGTACGCCACCACGGTCGAAATCGAGAATTTCGACGTCGACGGTGCATTGCTGCGCATTGGGGCGGTGATCTGGGTCGAGCGGTCCGGGCAGAAGGGCATCGTGATCGGCAAGGGCGGCGAGCGCCTGCGCGAGATCGGGGCGCGCGCCCGGGCCCAGATGGAGAAGCTCTTCGATTCGAAAGTTTTCCTCGAGACATGGGTGCGCGTGCGCGAAGGCTGGTCGGACGACGAGGCAGCGCTGAAGTCGCTCGGCTACCACGACTGACCGACCGCGCGGCCCGTGCCGCGGCGTTGACCCGCGACCGCCACACTAGGCGCCCGATCCCTTCCGGCCCGGCCGAATGCGCTACGCCCAGGAAAACGCCTTCGTGCTGCATGCCCGGCCGTACCGGGAGACCAGCCTGCTGGTCGAGCTGCTGACGGCGCAGTACGGGCGCATCGGCCTGCTCGCGCGCGGGGTCACCGGCCCGCGACGCCAGCTCCTGCGCGCGGCGCTGCAGCCCCTGCAATGGATCCGCTTCGACGCGATGCAGCGTGGCGAACTCGCGCAGCTCAACTCGGCCGACGCGGTCGATGCTGCGCCGCGACTGGTCGGCGATGCCGCGCTCGCCGCCTTCTACATCAACGAGCTGACGCTGCGGCTCGCACCGCGGCACGACCCCCAGCCCGACCTGTTCGCGGCGTACGCCCGCGCCCGCGAGCGCCTGCGCGCAGGCGAACCGCTGGCGTGGACGCTGCGTCGCTACGAACGCGACCTGCTCGAGGCGATCGGACTCGGTTTCGACTGGGCCACGGACGGCGATGGCCAGCCCATCGATCCCGCCGCGCGGTACCGGCTCGATCCCGAGCACGGCGCGCGTCGGCTCTTCATCGACCGGGGCGCCGCCGACCGCAGCGATGCACCGAGCGGGCAGGCGCTGCTCGCACTCGCGACCGACACCACGCCCGCACCCGGCGACCTCGCGGCGCTGCGCCGGGGCATGCGCCGTGTGATCGAACACCACGTCGGGCCTCGCGGGCTGGCCTCATGGCAGATGCTGGCCGACCTGGCGCGAGTGGGCGCGGGGCGAAGCGACTGACGGCGGGCGAGACGGTGTCGGTACGGCCACGCATTCGCCGTTTTCGTACGTCACCCCGTCATCTCCGCCTCGTCGCCCACGACGCCGCGGCCCAGGTCGCCAGTGCGCCGGCCTCAGCGTTCCGGGAAGCTCGCGAGCGTCCCGGCGATCGTCGCTTCGAACTGGTTCCAGGCGTCCCGCTCGGCCTCCGTCGCCAGGCGCGTGGCGGCCTCGCCCAGGCGCGTCGCGCCGACGAAGCCGCAGCTGGCCCGCAGGCGGTGCAACAGGGCGCGGAGCGCCGCGGCGTCGCGGGCCTCCATCGCCGTGCGCGCCGCGTCGCGCATCGAGACGAGCTCGTCACGGAACAGGCGGCGCAACGCGACCAGGTGGGCGCGCTCGCCCAGCACCGCCCGCAGTGCGGCCTCGTCGTCCCATAGCGGCGCGCCCGTCACCGGCATCACGCGGGTCATCGGCGGCGGCGCTCGACCCAGCAGTGCACGCACCGCGGCCACCACGTCCGGCGTCGACAGCGGCTTCACCAGCACCTCGAGGAAGCCCGCGGCCAGCAGGCGTTCGTGCTCGTCCGCCTCGCGCGCGGCCGTATGCGCCAGGGCGGCCACGCGGCGATGCGCGAGTTCCGCAAGCTCGGCCGCGGCACGCTGATCAACATCGCCTCGATGCTCGGCCGCACG
>NZ_BAAGAB020000072.1:0-12797 GCF_047159895.1 Lysobacter xanthus | reverse complement strand
CACGCCGCGGGCGATGCGGTGCTGCAGGAGTTCGCGCGGCTCGCGACCTCGGGACTGCGCGCCACCGACACGCTCGGGCGCTGGGGCGGCGAGGAATTCCTGCTCGTGGTGGCGGGCGGACGCGACGGCGCGACCTGCGTGCTCGACCGCATCCGGCAGTCGGTGCGGCACGCCTGCCTCGAGGCCCGGCCGGTGACCTTCTCGGCGGGCCTGGCGGAGCACCGGCCGGGCGAGGGACTCGACGCCGTCCTGGCGCGCGCGGATGCCGCCCTCTACCGGGCAAAGGCCGCGGGCCGCGATCGCACGGCGTCCGCGCCGGAGCCCGGGCGATGACCGTCCGTCGCCCGGAACGTTCCATCCGGCCCCGTTTGGCGGCGGCGCGCTTCACGCGGGGGCCGGCGTGCCGATAACAGGGAAACGCCCGCACCGGGGACCGCGGGCGCAAGGGGGAAGCATGGGGTCCATCGTGACGTTGCCGGCCCGTGCCGAGGACGCGCGCCACCGCGAGCTCGGCCGGCTGCTGCGCCACCTGCTGCACGCGCCGGACCTGCACACGTTCGCCTGCCGCGTCGCCGACTACCTCGAGGCGGAAGGCCTGACCGGGGTGGCCGTCGGTTGGCGGCTCGAGGAAGGCGTGCGCCACATGCACGACCCGTCCCGCCTGCAGGACGGCGATGAGAGCCTCGCGAACGAGGCGCGCGCACGCGGAACCGTGGTCACCGACGAGGCGAGGGGGCGCGTCGCGGCCGCCATCCATGTCGAGGAAGGCCGTTTCGGCGTCGGCTGCATCGCCGACGACGCGCCGGGCGTCCGTGACCGCATGGACGCGCTCTGCGACGTGCTCGGGCCGATCACCGCCGCCAAGTTCGAGAACATGCGGCTCACCGATTCGCTGCATCGCCTCGCGATGTCCGAGCAGTTGCAGGCCGCGCTCTTCGAGATCGCCGACATGGCGAGCTCGGACATGGACATCAACGCGATGCTGCGCGAGCTGCATGGAATCGTCGGCCGCTTCATGTACGCCGACAACTTCTACATCGCGCTTTACGACGACAAGGCCGACGCGCTTCGCTTCATCTACCTCGTCGACACCACCGACCCGATCATCCGTGACGCGAACGAGTTCATCCCGATGTCCGTCATGGAATACGGGCTGACGTGGTACCTCATCCGTGACAAGAAGCCGCTCATGGGCGCGGTGGCGGACATCTACGCGGGCATCGAGGGCCCCAAGCGCGCGATCGGCGTCGGCTGCTTCGACTGGCTCGGCGTGCCGGTGCTGTTCGGCGACCGGGTGCGCGGCGTGCTGGTGGTGCAGAGCTACGTCGAGCGCCCGCGGTATACGCCGTCGGACCAGGCGCTGCTGTCCTACGTCGGCAGCCACATCCTCACCGCGCTCGACCGCAAGATGGCGCAGGAAGAACTCGAGCGCCGCGTCGAGGAACGCACCGAGGCGCTGACCCTGGAAGTGCAGGAGCGCCAGCGCTCGGTGCGCATCCAGGAGACGCTGTACCGCATCGCCGAACTCTCGCACACGGCGACGAATCCGGACGAGTTCTACGCGGCCGTGCACGGCATCATCGGCAGCCTGATCGATGCGCGGAACTTCTACATCGCACTCGTCTCCGACGACGGCGAGTACCTGCATTTCCCGTATTACGTCGACGCCTTCGGGCACCGCGGCGAGAGCCGCCGGCTCGGGCGCGGTTATTCCGAATACGTGATCCGCCAGGGACGCGCCTGCCTCTTCGACAAGACCGACGAGGCCGGGCTCGAACAGCTCCACGTGCTCGAGGCCTCCGGCGAGATCGTGAGCTCCGGTCCCGATTCGCACGTCTGGCTCGGCGTGCCGCTGATGCTCGGCGATCGGGTCACGGGCGTACTCGCGGTGCAGAGCTACACCGCCGGCATCGGCTACAGCGATCGGGACCGCGAGGTGCTGACGTTCATCAGCTACCAGATCGCCAACGGCCTCGAGCGCCAGCGTGCCGCCGCCGAACTGAAGAACGCCTACGCCGGCCTGGAGCGTCGTGTCGCGGAGCGCACCCGCGAGCTGTCCGAGCAGATCCACGTGCGCGAGCAGGTGGAGCAGCGCCTGAAGCACGAGGTGCTGCACGACTCGCTCACCGGCCTGCCCAACCGCGCCTACCTGCGCGACCAGCTGACGCGCGCGATCGCGCAGACGCGTCGCGACGGCGACTACCAGTTCGCCGTCCTGTTCGTCGACCTCGACCGGTTCAAGGTCATCAACGACAGCGTCGGCCATCTCGTCGGCGACCAGTTGCTGCGCGAGGTCGCCGCGCGGTTCACCCGCTGCGTGCGCACCGGCAGCGACATGGTGGCGCGCCTCGGCGGCGACGAGTTCGCGATCCTCATGGAAGTGCATGCACCCGAGGACGCGATGCGCATGGCGCAGCGCGTGATCGAGGCGCTCGGCGAACCGGTGCAGGTCGACGGCAAGGATCTCTTCACCGGCGCGAGTGTCGGCATCGCGCTCAGCTCCTCGAACTACGCCTCGCCCGAGGACGTGCTGCGGGATGCGGACATCGCGATGTACCGCGCGAAGTCGAGCGGGCGCCATCGCTTCGAAGTCTTCGACGAGAAGCTCCACGACCAGGCGCTCGCGCTCCTCGAGACGGAGAGCCAGTTGCGCCATGCCGCCACGCGCAGCGAGTTCATCCCGTACTTCCAGCCGATCGTGCGCCTCGACGATGCGGGCGTGGTCGGCTACGAGGCGCTGATGCGCTGGCAGCACCCGGACAAGGGCATCCTGCCGCCCGGCGCGTTCCTCGCCGTCGCGGAGGCCAGCGGGCTGATGGAGCAGCTGGACTGGCAGCTGTTCGACCACGCGCTGCGCGTGGCGCCGCAGCTGCTGCACGGGGACCAGTACGTCAACCTCAACTTCTCCGCCCGGCACTTCCGCTCGCCGGACCTCGACGCGCGATTCCTCGCGCTGGTCCGCGAGCACGGGGTTCGCCCGGAGCAGGTGCGCATCGAGATCACCGAAGGCGCGCTGCTGGAGAACCCCGAGCAGATCGGCGCGGTGTTCCGCCGCCTGCACGAGCAGGGCATTCACGTCGCGCTGGACGACTTCGGCACCGGCTACTCGTCGCTGAGCTACCTGCACCGCTTCAACATGCACACGCTGAAGATCGACCGCTCCTTCATCGGCGACCTCCGCATGGACGAGGACCGCAGCAGCACGGCGGTGGTGCGCGCGATCCTCGCGCTCTCCGAATCCCAGCGGATGGAAGTGGTGGCCGAGGGCATCGAGACGGAAGAGCAGCGCGCCGCACTGATCGCGCTGGGCTGCACGTTCGGCCAGGGCTACTACTTCGCCCAGCCGGAGTCGCTGGAGAAGATCCTCGCCGCCCGCGCGGCATCGGACGCGGTCGTGGCGGGTTGAGCCGCGCCTACTTCGGCGTCATGGCGACGTCGATGCGCTCGATGTGCCATCGACGCTGCGCGTCCGTCGAGCCGGGGACGTCGTTGACCCGCCGGACGAGGACCTCGCCCATGCGGGGTCGGCCGTTCCCCGTCGCGGTGGGCAGGAAACGCACGGGCACCGTGACGTAGATCGATCCCGCGGCGCCTTCCGGATCGCCGGGTGCATCGACTTCGACGCCCGGCCTGCCCAGTGCGTCGTAGGCGGTGCGGAACTCGGCGGCCTGGCTCGTGTTCGCACCCCACGCGGAATCGGCGTCGCGCGTCTTGTCCGCGGCGAGCAGCGCGAAGTAGGTCTCGACCAGCGTGGCGGCGGCCTGGGGGCTCGTCGAAGCAACGGGCCCGCGCGGTTCGGCGAGAGGAGCGGGCGCTGTGCCCGCGTCGGCAGGGGCAGACATCGGGGCGGGCGACGGACTCGACGCCGCGGGTGCAGAAGCCGTCGCGGCCGGTGCTACGGGACCGTCGCCGACCCCAGGAGCCGGTGCGTTCGCGCTGCCGGTGGGCGGCGCCTGGCAGCCCGACAGCAGGACGGCGAGTGCGAGCGCGAGCGCGCAGCCGGCGCGCAATGCGGCGATGGGACGGCGAAGCATGGCGATCATGGGGGACTCCGATCGGGGCAGGTCGAGGGTGCGAAGACGCGCGGAAACGTTCCGTGAGGGTAGGCGACGGGCATGAAAAAAGCCGCCCGGATCGCTCCGGGCGGCTTTCGGTGCAACGACGCGCGGGTTACTTGGTCTTGCCGCCGGAGGTCTTGGCGGGCGTCGCCTCGGGCGGCGCCTGGCTGTCGTCCGCCGAGCCGTCGAGGCCGCGGCGCTTCAGCAGCGGCTCGATCCACGGATCGCGGCCGGTGTAGTTGCGGAACAGCACCATCGCGTCCTGGCTGCCGCCCTGCGAGAGCAGCGTCTCGCGGAAGTGGTCGCCGTTCTTGCGGGTCAGGCCACCGTTCTGCTTGAACCACTCCACGCTGTCGGCATCGAGCACTTCCGACCAGATGTAGGCGTAGTAGCCGGCCGCGTAGCCGCCCATGATGTGGTTGAAGTACGGCGTGCGGTAACGCGGCGGCACCGCGGCGAAGTCGAGGCCGACCTGCTTCAGCGCCTCGGCCTCGTACGCCATCACGCCCGAGGCGTCGGGGACGCGGTCGGCCGGGATCTGGTGCCACTTCTGGTCGAGCATCGCGGCGCCGAGGTACTCGGTGGTCGTGAAGCCCTGGTTGAACTTGCTGCTCGCCAGCACCTTGTCCAGCAGTTCCTTCGGCATCGGCTTGCCGGTCTGGTAGTGCTTCGCGTAGTTCGCGAGCACTTCCGGCCAGTCGGCCCACATCTCGTTGACCTGCGACGGGTATTCGACGAAGTCGCGCGGCACGCTGGTGCCGGTGAAGTAGGGGTACTTCACGTTCGAGAACATGCCGTGCAGCGCATGGCCGAACTCGTGGAACATGGTGGTCACTTCATCCCACGACAGCAGCGTTGGCTGGCCGGCCGGCGGCTTCGGGATGTTGAGGTGGTTGGCGACGACCGGCAGGTAGCCCGTCAGCGCCGACTGGTCGACGTACGAGTTCATCCACGCGCCGCCGTTCTTCGACGGACGCTGGTACATGTCGGAGATGAAGATCGCCAGTTGCTTGCCGTCCTTGTCGAACACGTCGAAGACGCGCACGTCGGGCTCGTAGGCCGGCAGGTCCTTGCGCTCCTTGAAGGTCAGGCCGTACAGCTTGTTCGCCGCGTAGAAGACGCCGTTCTGCTGCACGTTGTCGAGCTCGAGGTACGGCTTGAGCTGCGACTCGTCGAAGTTGTACTTCGCCTGGCGCACCTTCTCCGCGTAGTAGGCCCAGTCCCACGGCTCGAGCTTGAAGCTCGGCTTGCCGGCAGCCTTCTGCTCCTTGTCGATCATCGCCTGAAGCGCATCGGCTTCGCGGCGCGCGTTCGCGACGGCGGCGGGCGCGAGCTTGCCGAGCATCTCGTTCACGGCTTCCGGCGTCTTCGCGGTCTGGTCCTCCAGCGCGTACGCGGCGTAGGTCGGGTAACCGAGCAGCGCGGCCTTCTCCGCCCGCAGCTTGGCCACCTTCGCGACGATGCCCGTGTTGTCCCACTTGTTGCCACGGCTGCCGCGCGAGATCGACGCCTTGAAGATCTTCTCGCGGAGCGCACGGTTCGACAGGTTGGTCAGCGACGGCTGGATCGTCGTGTTCTGCAGCTCGATGACGTACTTGCCCTCGAGCTTGCGATCGGCGGCGGCCTTCGCGGCGGCGCCGATCTGCTCGTCGGACAGGCCCGTGAGCTCGGCCTTCGAATCGACGACGACCGCGAGGTCGTTGCGCTCGGCCAGCACGTTCTGCCCGAACTGCGTGCCCAGCGTCGCCATCTCGGCGTTGATCGCCTTGGCGCGCGTCTTGTCGGCTTCCGACAGCTTGGCGCCGGCGCGGACGAAGTCCTGGTAGTACTTCTCCACGAGGCGCACGCCCTGCGCGTCGAGGCCGAGCTTCGCGCGGTCGTTGTAGAGCGTCTCGATGCGGGCGAACAGCTTCGGGTTCAGGCTGATCGCGTCGTAGTGCGCGGCGAACTTCGACGAGTATTCGCTGTCGATCTTGTCGCGCGCCGGGTTGGTGTCCGCGCCCACCAGCGAACCGAACACGGTGCGCGCGCGGCCGAGCGTCTGGCCGCTCTTCTCCATCGCGATGATCGTGTTCTCGAAGGTCGGCTTCGCTTTCTGGTTCGCGATCGCTTCGATCTCCTTGAGCTGCTCGGCCATGCCCCGGTCGAACGCGGGCGCGAAGTCGGCATCGGTGATCTTGTCGAACTGCGGGTAGTGCAGCGGCAGCGGGCTGGGGGCGAAGAAGGGGTTCACGGCGGCCTTGGCGGTCTTGGCGGCGGAGGTGTTCGCAGCGTGCGAAACGGCCGGCACGGCCGTCGCCGAAAGGGCGATCGCGAGCGCAAGGGCGAGAGGATGCTTCATCGTGGAGCCTCGACGGGGTGAATGCGGCAGGTTACTCGACGCCCGCTTTACGGACCCATGACGAAAGGCATACGCCGGCCCAACGACCGTGGCGGCTTCACGCGCAACCAACCCGGGGGGCCGCAACGTCACGGGCTTCCTTGGAACCAGGAGCGATCGATGGATATCCGCAGCGTCATGACGTCCGACCCCGCCACCTGCCAGGCCGAGACCCCGGTCCGCGAGATCGCCCGGCTCATGCTCGAGAACGATTGCGGCCTGGTGCCGGTCATCGATGCCTCGGGCAAGCCCCTGGGCACGGTCACCGACCGCGACATCGCGCTCCGCGTCGTCGCCGAGGGGCGCGACCCGCAGCAGTGCACCGCACGCGACTGCATGAGCACCCCCGTGACCACCGTGACCGTCGAGAGCAGCCTCGCCGACGCGACGGAAGTCATGGAGAACGACCAGATCCGCCGCCTCCTCGTGGTCGACCGCGAAGGCCGCCTCTGCGGCGTGGTGGCGCAGGCCGACATCGCCCTGAGCGGCGGCGACCGCAACACGGCGGAGCTCGTTCGCGGGGTCTCCGAACCCAAGCACTGACGGGCCCGGCATGCGACGGCGCCGCCTCCGGGCGGCGCTTTCGCGTGCGCGGCCGGACGACCGGCCGCTGCACGTCGTCGCGGCGCGCTAGTCTCGGCGGGCGCCGATGTCGGCGCGCCATGGACGCCGCCGATGAACCTGCTTTCCCGCGCCGTGCTGCTCGCGCTCTGCCTGTCCGCGATGCCGGCGACCGCCGCGCAGACCCGCACCTGGGTGATCCTCGTCGACAACGGCAAGAAGGCCGGCGAGCAGGTGGTGACCGAGGGGGACGACGGTACCGTCCGCTCCACGTTCGTGTTCAAGGACAACGGCCGCGGCCCGGAACTGTCGGAGGAATTCCGGCTCGCGCCCGACGGCACGTTCGCCAGCTACCGCGTCGCCGGCACGTCGACGTTCGGCGCGAAGATCGACGAGCGCTACAGCCGCAGCGGCGACCGCGCGGAGTGGACCACCACAGCGGACCGCGGTTCGCGCGACGTGCAGGGCACCGCCGAATACGCCCCGCTCGCGGGCACGCCCGCAGCCGCCGAGGCCACCGTCGCGGCGCTCGCCCGGCGCGCGGACGGACGGCTGCCGCTGGTCCCGGGCGGCACGCTGTCGATGCGCGAACTGGCGCGCGAGCAGGTGTCCGACGGCCGCCAGACCCGCACCGTGCGCCTGCTCGCACTGACCGGGCAGGGCCTGACCCCGAGCTTCGGCTGGTTCACCGACGAAGCCGTGCCGCGGATGTTCGGCTTCGTCGTGCCCGGTTTCATGCAGATGCTGCCGGTCGGCTGGGAGTCGGCCGGCGCGGCGCTCGAGGCGAGGCAGAAGCGCGCGGAAGGCGAACTCCTCGTCGCGATGCAGCGCGAGCTCGCGAAACCGCTGCCGGGCAGCACCCTGGTCCGCAATGTGCGCGTCTTCGACAGCGTAGCCGCCCGCCTGCGGCCCGCGCAGGACGTGCTCCTGCGCGACGGCCGGATCGTTTCGGTGACGCCGGCCGCGAAGTCCGCCGGACGCGCCGATCGGGTGATCGACGGCGGCGGCCGGGTCATGATCCCCGGGCTCTGGGACATGCATGCGCACGTCTCGCGTTGGGACGGCGGCCTCAACCTCGCCACGGGCGTCACCAGCGTGCGCGACATGGGCAACGACAACGCGACGCTGCAGCAGATCATCAAGGAGGAGAAGGCCGGCACGCTGCTTATGCCGCGCATCGTCGCCGCCGGCTTCCTCGAGGGCGAGAGCGCCATGTCGGCGCGCAACGGGTTCGTGGTCAAGGACCTCGACGGCGCGAAGAAGGCGATCGACTGGTACGCCGATAACGGCTATCCGCAGATCAAGATCTACAACTCGTTTCCCAAGGCCGCGCTGAAGGACACCGTGGCCTATGCGCACTCCAAGGGCATGCGCGTGAGCGGCCACATCCCCGCGTTCCTGCGCGCGCAGGATGCGATCG
Organism: Lysobacter xanthus; assembly: GCF_047159895.1. Classification (NCBI taxonomy): domain Bacteria; kingdom Pseudomonadati; phylum Pseudomonadota; class Gammaproteobacteria; order Lysobacterales; family Lysobacteraceae; genus Lysobacter; species Lysobacter xanthus. The sequence goes on along the minus strand of NZ_BAAGAB020000072.1, from coordinate 4,378 downwards.
ACGCGGGCTACGACGAAGTGCAGCACATCAACCAGCTGATGCTGAACTTCCTCGTCGACGACAAGACCGACACCCGCACGCTCGAACGCTTCTACCTGCCGGCGAAGAAGGTCGCGGACCTCGACTTCGACAGCAAGCCGGTGCAGGACTTCATCCGGCTGATGGCGAAGAAGAAGATCGCGAGCGATCCGACGCTCGCGACCTTCGAGTTCATCCGCCAGCGCGACGGCACGATGTCGCCGATCGTCGCGCCCGTGGCCGAGCACCTGCCGCCGGACGTGACGCGCGGGCGCATGGCGGCCGAGATGGACATCCCGGACGAGGCCACGTTCAAGCGGTACGACGCCTCGTTCAAGAAGATGGTCGAGTTCGTCGGGCGCATGTACCGCGCCGGCGTGCCGATCGTGGCGGGCACCGACGAGATGCCGGGCTTCACGCTCCAGCACGAGCTGGAGCTCTACGTGCAGGCCGGGCTCACGCCGTCGCAGGCGCTGCAGGTGGCGACACTCAACGCGGCGACCATCGCCCGGGCACCCGACCGCGGCGTCGTGGCGCCCGGCAAGACCGCCGACCTCGTGCTGGTGGACGGCGACCCGACGAAGGACATCGCCGATCTGCGCAAGGTGGCGCTGGTGATCAAGGGCGCGACCGCGTACGCGCCCTCGGACATCCATCGCGCGCTCGGCATCCTGCCGTTCGCCGAGCCGGTGCGGGTCGACACCGCCCGCTGACGGGGCGGGCCGGCTCAGGCGGTCGCCGGCGTCGCGGCGACCGCCGGACGCTCGGTCGGCGCCCGCCACTTCATTCCGAACAGCGGTCGCAGCAGCGGGACGCGCCGGATCACCGCGAAGCCGAGCCCGCATCCGGCCACGGTCCCACCGAGCACGGCGGGCGCCTCGATCCAGACAGGAAGGCGCAGCGGCACCAGCCAGTAGGCGAACAGCACGATCAGGCTCTGGTGCAGCACGTACCAGGGGAAGACCGCCTCGTTCGCCCAGCGCAGCCACGGCCAGGGGCGGTCGAGCAGCGCCTTCGACCACCCGAGCACCGTGGCGATGGCCGCCCAGATGTACAGCGAGCGAAGCGCCCAGACGATCGACTGCGCCGTGCTGCCCGGATCGTCCGGCAGCATCCGCACGAGGCCCAGGTACACGGCGAACACGGCGAGCGCGTAGGCGAGGGCGGGCCTGCGCAGCCGCACCAGCTCGTCCCACAGCGCCGGTGCGCGGGCCATCCAGAAGCCGTAGAGGAAGACGGTGAAGTACAGGGCGTTGCGGTAGCCGTCGTGGACGAGGTCGCCGGTGTCCTCGAAATGGCCCTGCAGGGTGACCGTCTCGATCGCGATCGGGATCGCGGGCACCAGCAACAGCGCCCAGCCGCGGAGCCCGGTGGCCATCGCCTGCAGCTTCAGCCCCGCACGCGAGCGCAGCAGCGGCAGCGCGAGGGCGAGCACGACGGTGTACGTCCACAGGTAGGCGAGGTACCAGAGGTGGTTCCACGTCACGCCCGAGGTGTCGCCGTCGAAGGCGCCTTCGGGCCACGGGCGGAACTGGTAGTAGCGCGCGAGGAAGTCGACGTAGCCGGGCTTCACGTAGCCGGTCCCGATGCCCTGCACGTAGGGCTGGACCGGGACGATCACCAGCATGCCGAACACCAGCGGCAGCAGCAGACGCCAGGTGCGCCTGGCCAGGAAGCCGGCGCCGGTCCCGCGCGCCAGGAGGAAGGCGCTGGAAATGCCGGAGATCAGGAAGATCAGGGACATCCGCCAGCGGTTCACGAACAGCATGGGGGTCTGCAGCCCCTCGTACAGGTGCGTGCTCTTGATGTGCCAGTCCCAGTCGTCCCCGCCGACGTACAGCATCGCGAAGTGGTAGAGGATCAGCAGCGCGAAGGCGAGTGCGCGCAGGGCGTCGATGTCGTGGCGTCGGGTCATGCCGGCGGTCCGTGGAAAGGTGCGGCGACGATGCGTCCCGCCGCGCCCTGCGGAGCTCGCGAGGGGACGGCCCGAGCCGCTCCGGGGACGAATCGCGGGCCCCGGGGACGAATTCCGGCCGTACCGGCGGCCCCCGGGCGAGAATGCGCGGATGACCGAGACCCGCCGCTCTGACGACTCCGGATGGACCCGCTTCCAGCCCTGGCGGCCGTGGGTCGAGTACGGCTACTGGATCGCGATGTTCCTGGTGAACGCCGTCGCCAACAGCCTGACCGTGGGGATGGACGTCGAGCGCGTCCACCTGGGCTTCGCGCGGTGGGAGCCCACGGTCTGGGAGATCAGCAGCAACCTGATGATCCTCCTGCTGGTGCCGCCCCTGCTGTGGTTCACGCGCTGGCGTCCGCTGACGTTCGACGCCTGGCGCCGCCGCCTCGTCGAATACCTGGGCGCCAGCATCGTCTGGTCGATCCTCCACGTCGCCGGCATGGTGCTGCTGCGCCGGGCCGCCTACGCCGCGCTGGGCGCCGAGTACGACTTCGGGGACTGGCCGCGCGAGTGGGTCTACGAGTACCTGAAGGACGTGCGCGGCTTCGCCACGCTCATCGTGACGATCGAGGCCTACCGCCTGTTCCTGCGCCGCCTCCAGGGCGAGGCGAGCCTTCCGGGCGCCCCGGACGACGTGCCCGACGCCGGGCCACCGGTGCGGCCCGAGCGCTTCCTCGTGCGCAAGCTGGGCAAGGAATTCCTCGTGCCGGCGGCCGACATCGAATGGCTGCAGGCCTCCGGCAACTACGTGAACCTGCGGGTGCGGGGGCGGGACTACCCGCTGCGCAGCACGATGGCGCAGATCGAGGACCAGCTCGATCCCGGCACGTTCCGCCGCGTGCACCGCAGCTGGATGGTCAACCTGGATCGCGTCGACCGGATCGAGCCGCTCGACGCCGGTGACGCCCGGGTGGTGATGGCCGACGGTGCGGTGGTGCCGTGCAGCCGCCGCTACCGCGACGCACTGCGGCCGCCGGAGACGCGTCGCACGGCCGCGGTGCGCTGAGGCTCAATCGCTCCGGGCCGCGGCCGTTACCGGAGCCATGAAGAGCCGCATTCCGTCCCTCGTCCTGCTGGCGCTGACCGCCCCGGCCGTCGCGCACGCGGGCGAGCGTGTCGACGCGATCCTGCGCGACCAGTCCGCGCACGGCTACCGCTCCGCCGCGGCCGCGCTCGCGCGGCTGCAGGCCGCCGACGACCGCCCCGCGGCCGGCGCGCCGCTCGACCTGCGACGGCGCTACTTCAGCGCGATGGCGCAGCTCGCCGTCACCTCGCGCCAGCCGACGATGGCCGGCGCCGCCCACGATGCCCTCGCGGCGCTCGACGGCATGGCCCGCAGCGAGGCCTGCGCACCGTGCGGCACCGACCTGCATCTGGCGCGCGCGCAGGACGCACTCACGCGCCGCGAGCCCGACGAGGCCGAGCGCGACCTGCGGGCCGCCGAGGGCGCACTCGGCGGGGCGCCGGCCGAGACCGCCGCACGCTTCCACTACGCACGGGCCCGGCTCTACAACATCCGGGGCAATTTCTCGGGCGGCATCGCCGAGGCGCTGCAGGCCGCCGACCTCGCCGAACGCGCGGGCGACGAAGCCGGCCGGATCATGACGCAGGCGCTCCTGGTCTCGATGGCCGCGGCGCTCGCCGACTACGGCCGCGCCGACGAGATCGCACGCAAGGCCTACGAGGACGCGCGACGCATCGGTTTCACGTATGCGATGGCCTCGATCCGGCTCAACCAGGCCTATGCCTACGGTCGCAGCGGACGCGCCGTGCTGCAGGCGTCGGCGCTCGACGAGGCGCTGCGCCTGTCGCGCGGCCAGGTCGGCATGGAGGAATTTGAGGCGGTCAGCCTGTCGAACCTTGCGGACCACTGGCTGATCGAGCAGGACTACGCGCGTGCGCTCGACTACGCACGCCAGGCCGAGGCGCTCGCCCGGCGCAGCGGCGACTCGCGAAGCCTCTCGTACGCCCTGACGAACGCCGGCGTCGCGATGGCGCACCTCGGCAAGGTCGACGACGGCCTGCGGCTGGTTCGCGAGGCGACGTCGATCGCCGAGCGCCTCGGTGCCCGCAACGACCTCGTCGGCATCACCGGCGAGCTCGTGGGCATCTACAAGCACGCCGGCCGCTACCGCGACGCCCTCGACTCGCTCGAACAGGTCGCCGCGCTGCAGCGCGAGCTGACCCGGCAGGAGCGCGACAAGTCCCTGCTCGAGATGCAGGAACGCTACGCGGCGCAGGGGCGCGAGCGCGAGATCGATCGCCTCGAGGCCGCCAACAAACTCAAGCAGGCGGAACTCGCCGCGCGTACGTGGCAGCAGCGCGGTCTGCCAGATGCCCGTCGTCCGCGGATACCAGATGGAGTGCGGCTCTAGCTGCCAGTCCTGCTTGCCCCGCGGT